>CAYWUC010000139.1:0-11062 GCA_964461395.1 uncultured bacterium | reverse complement strand
AAAATCGTCTCTCACGAGTTTCGGAGAACGGATTTCCGTAGCATCTATATCAGAAGAGATTATCCATTCGATATTCCAATTTCCGCCTGCTTCGTAGATTTTCGCTACGTTCATCTCATCGAACACATCGACTCCCTTATTATGCCAACTCATGAGAAGATAAACAGTATCACTCCTTGTGGCAACCAGGTCTATGTCTTTTATTTCCCACCCCTCATCATAGTAAACATCTCTTAGTATTAAATTCCAGGTGTTCCCATGGTCAGTCGAACGAAATAAAAGGGTTCCTATAGAATCCGGACCGAAATAATTCCCGGAATCAGGAATACACGCCACATATATATCTCCGGTAGTGTAGTTGTAATCCGCGGCAAAATCGACAAAGCTGCCGAGCGAATCTTCGATAAATATATCGGGAGAATCCCATCGTGAAGAGCTTGCTCCTATCGACCACGGAGCTATTAAAAGTATATAAATTATAGAAACCATTAAATCCTCCTTATTCTCCGCAATTAAATTGGGTAGAAATATCATCCATAAATTCATCTAACAGAGAAAAAAGTTCAGGGGAAAGATTAACGTCGAACCATGGGTTTTCAGGATAAGATGCCTCATACGCAGGGGCTTTTTCTATCTGTTCTATCAGTTTTTTTAATCTTTTATCGAGCTTTGTTTCTCCTTCAAGCTGAAAGCGATTAAGTATATCCAGAATAGCCGCTCGGTTTGTGTAATAAGTAGTAGTCGCATTTGCCGGATCTTCTCCTTCCTTCCAGTTTTGGGTCATGCTAAATTGCAATTCAGTTTTATATTCCTTTACCGTTTTGCAATTAATTTCCCTGAATTTTGCGGCTGAAAAATTTATGTCAAAAGTAGTTTTTGAGCATAAGACTAGTTCCGCTGTTTTTATATCTGCGGGGATATCAAAGACTAATAATAACCATGTTTTAGTTTTTGGAGGAAGAGATAAGAAGAGTTTGCTCTCGAATGATGTAAATAAACTGCGTTCGTCAATCGGGGGAAAACCTGGTATGCGAAATGCTGCCGGAGACAAGGCTTCTTTATTGTCTAATACAAGTTGGACGTTTAGGGTCTTATTGTCTTCTTTGCTTAATGCGATTGTATTTGTATCATTTGAGTTATTAGAAAAGTAAATGGGAATCTCATAAAAAGAACCCGTTGGCTTGCAGGCTTCTTTATCTTCGGCTGGTCCGAATTTCGAGAAAAGCATTACTTCAGTGCTGTCTTCGTTTTTAAAGCATCCTTCAACTAATTTTCCGCCGGGAGGTATTACTTCTTCAGCGCCACTCAAATCCAGATGCGAATTCCCTAAATGCCAATGTGCAGCATCATTAATTACAGGAAGTTTGCCATCGAACGCGTTCCAGAATCTACCTATGATCAATTGAACTTCTATTCCATTAAAAGCTTTAGCTTTCTTTTCTCCTGAGCAGCTCAACAATGCTAAAAAACATGAGCAAAACAGTAATCTTGTCATAAACATATTTTTAAACAATCTCATAATACCTCCTTATTTTGTATTATAGAAAACAACTCCCCTAAATATTTCATTAAGTAAGAGTTGTTTGTTTCGATGAGATTATAAATGTCTTTTGATTTTATGTCAATAGCTGATCAAAAGTTGTGGATGGTTACTTAACCCCTCGGTTCCTCGAATCCTTGAGCTTTCTGCTTTATCTGATTAAAATCATTTTCTTTGTCACGACAAAGTCGGTATCTTTTGCTTTAATTTTATAGAAATACATTCCACTAGCTAAATGAGATGCATCGAATGTCACGGAATGCTTTCCTGCAGAAAACTCTTTTTCTGCAAGTACGGCTACTTCTTGACCGAGAAGATTGTAAACCACCAGAGAAACAAATGATTGTTCGGGAACTTCAAAATTGATACGCGTCGATTGATTGAACGGATTCGGATAATTTTGCTCTAAAAAATAAGCTTTGGGATTTCGGGAAAAGGTCGGCTCCTCAATATATGAAAGAGAGTCACCTTCGATTAAAAACTTAATAGATTCAAGTCGGAAAAGTAATCCCTCCCCACCTGTAAATTTCAAATAAACATCGTGTCTGCCTGATACTGAGTCTATCCCTGATTTAAATACGCTGTAAGTTTCCCAGTCACCGGTATTTTCGATGCTGCATTCGGCAATTTTATCACCGGTGTCAAGAGAATCAAGCCATACTTCAATAATTCCACCAGAAGTGGCACTTGAAGCTACGACTGCGAATGAATCAGGGGCTTTGGGATAATCAGCGTTGCCGCCAAATTCAACACCTGCATACAGCGCCCAATCGTTATTGTGTATGCTGTCCAATACAGATGTTCTCCACGTGCCAAATTGATTAGCCGGCCATTTAGCCAGTATAAGTGTATATGCATCTCTATAAATATAGAGATCAAAAAATGCGTCACTTTCTCCATCAACATATAATCCCTGCCTGGTCCCGGTAAATGTTGAAAAATCGGAATATGAATCAATTACAGATACATCAATGTCTTGTCCGACTTTTACCCAATCGATGCCGTCCCCGCTGAAATAACCGCTAATACTATGGTTCTCCCTGATAATCCTGAGCCACAAGGTATCTCCCGCAGTGTTATTGATTTCGTATCTTGTGTCTTCAAAACTGAATACTATTACTTTATTACTGTCCTCATTTACAGAGCTGTATAATTTTACAAACATCGTTTCATCCCCTCGCATGATTCTAAGCCCTGCTTCGTCATTCGTCGACTGCGGATCGAAGTCAAGACGTGTTAAGAGCGAGTAATTATGTTCCCCGTCATTCTTTATAACCGTATTTGCCTTTGTACTGCTCTTAGGTGATAAACGCAACCATCCCGAACGGTCGGTAAGGGAATGCGAGGCATCTAGTGTACGACCTAAAAATGACCATTCGGGATTCAGCTCTTCAGAATCAAAAAAATCGGATTTTGGCACCATCCAGGGAATACCACTGCTTGGAAGTTCCGGTGCCGTGAAAGGTTGATTGATAGGGTAATCAGCAATAGGCTTTAAAGTAGAATCATAACGAACCTGGTTTAAAAGCCCCTGTCGTCCCTGTCCTTTCCATTCACCTTTCGCATACAAAGGATGAACAATCCAATGGGTACTATCATCCAGCATCACAACGGGTGAGGCATGATTCGGGCTTGTAAAAAGAGCACCCGGTTTTTCGGGATCGCTCTCATTGAAAAAATCGCCCAGCATCTCCCATGACTCCTCACTATCGGTAAGTGTGTCGCTTCTCATGACCTTTTGTCCCCCAGCTAAATCCCGGGCAAACGAATAATAGTAATAACCTCCATATTTCCACATTACCGGTCCTTCTGCCCAGCTATACGGATAAGGATCCGGATTTAACCAGTCAAGATTATAAACAACACCTGTAGGTTGCCCGTCATTTCCCAATTCTACAATACCATTATTGGGTTGACCGTTTTTGACGACTAAATACCACTTGTCATCATCGTCGATGAATATGGAATTGTCATAGCCTAATGTATAAGTAAGTTCCGAAGGATTATTGACTCTTACCGGATCGCTCCAGGGTCCACTGGGATCATCCGCCGTAACAAAATACATCGTATTTGACCGTGAAAAGAAATCCCAGTATTGCCCGTCATAATAAACCATGTGCCCTCCCCAACATCCACCTCCGGGAGAATCACCGTAATTTGACCACGATGCTTTTACAGGTTGAGCAATTGCTTCCCAATGAACCAAATCGGTTGAATGAAAAATAACCGGTGTTACATTAAAAGATGAACCTGTTGTATAAAAATCGTTGCCTACTTTCGTTAAAGTGCAATCCGGGTGGTCTCCGGGAATAACAGGGTTCATATAAGTTTGAAACGACGGTGATTGTCCGTACCCGTAATTCCCTATTAAGAAACAATAACTTAGCAATAAAAATAATTTTTTCATTTCTTTCCACTTATATTATTATGATATATCATTTTAGAAGTAATAATTTTTTCGTATCAGTAAAAGAGCCGGCTGTTAATTTATAAAAATATACACCTGTCGACAAATTCGATGCATCCCACTCTACTTTATGGTATCCGGCTAATTTACTACCCTTCTCCAATACTGCTACCTCTTGACCTAACGCATTGTATACCTTTAAATCTGCTTTCTCGTCCTTGGGTAATTCATACTCTATAAACGTCACTGAAGTAAATGGATTAGGATAGTTCTGTTTCAATCGATACCTTCCCGGCATCTTTTCTGCTACTCCTGTCCATACAGAATCCTTAAACTTCCCTACCACAAACATCCCTAATTCACTTATCCCTCCACGCTTCGCAGTATAAGGCCTTGTTGTGAAATTAAACTCGTAATCTCCGCTACCTGCCTCTACTGTATCGGTTTCTCCTATCAAAAATATCCTGGCATTATCCTCTCTATCTCTCCTGAATAAACTGTTCTCATGCAGTGAAGACGGATTCCATCCAAACTTCAAATCGTAATCTCCAATATCTCCACTACTTTCTATATTCCACTTTAACTTAACACGCGGCTTTGTAGATTGACTCGTAGTATCCATAACTGCTCCTACCGATATAGTATCAAAGTCTCCATTATTGGTTATCCACAAAGAACAATATGAAACCGAGCTTCCTCCGCTTGCTCCTATGGGATATAATACCTCTGTAGAATTCTCCACAGGCAACAACAACTTTCCTCCTCCGTCTGTGTTTACAAATGCCGTAGTCACTGACTCCGTCGTTGCCGACCCCGCTGTCAACTCATTTGCTCCTAACACCAACTTTCCATCTAAATTCAAAATACCTCTTATCGACCTTGATGCGTGCAAATTTACTCCGTCAGTATTTGAAATTAGTAAATCCTTTGGGCCCTCGACAACCGGAAATTCAAGCTCTGCCGTCGTCTGAGCACTATCAACGCCTGAATATTTTAACGCTCCATCCGCACCATAGCTCAATACCTCACTTCCTGATTGCAGCGATCCCCCCTTCATTTCCATCACCCCATTTACAACTACATCCTGTGACAATGTTAATCCCATACTGTTATCCAATGTCAGGTTATTTACCGTATCCGGTAGCAAGCTACCAGTTACCTGCGCTACACTCCCATTATATGTGTAATTTGCTGCCTTGCTTAATATCTTTGTCCCCTCTGTCTGTATATTACCATCTATACCATCAGAATGAGCCATCTCTAATGTGGCACCAGAATCCAACATAAAGTGACCATTGCCCGTCAATTCACTCGTCCCAATATTCAACGTAGTCCCACTATCTACCTCTATCGGTAAAGAGCCTATCGTATTACCTGACCCTATATTCAAATTCTGTGTTCCTGCCTTTTTAAATACAAATCCTGCTCCTGACGGCGTTGTCGTACCACTCTGTATATTTGCATTTGAAACAGAAAAATTATCACCGGTTAGATTCCATACCGTAGTACCCGTCCCCCCTTGTGTTCCTCCACTTATACTAAACTGACCTCCTGTTATGTCTATACTACCACCTTGATTTATAGTAACAGATGTTCCTCCTTCATTCGACATATGCGCAGCAACTACCCCCGCTGCCTGATTAAAATCACCATTAATATTTATAACTGCTGGTGTACCTGCAGTTGGAGTACATAATTGCCATACACCTGTTCCTGTATTCTGTATATTTATATTTCCTCCTATCGTATCTCCATTCCATCCCATACTTACATCCAATACCTGCCCCGAACAATCCCACGTGAAGTGGTAAAAATTCTGTTCTAAACCTGATGGCAATTCACTCGTAACGCTGCTGATTTCACAAGTAGATCCCACTCCCCACCTCGATATTGGGATTGAGCCACCGTTCTGCCCATGTATATACAGGCTTCCGTCTAAAAAACTTATTGTCGCAGACATATCTTTTGTGATAGAACCAGAATTTAATAAGGTTCCATTAACTGTCAAATCCGTTCCAATTCCATCTTTAACTAACAAAGTAATACCGGAATTAATCACAAAATAACCGCCAGATGAAATAATTACTTGATCTATCGAATCCGCTGTCGTTAAAGTCACCGTATCTCCACTAAGAATAGTTATTGCTCCATCGGATGGAGTCGGAATACCAGGGGCAGGATTAATCCATGCCGAACCGTCATATCGCTCCCAAGTATTAACATCATCCCAATCCCCTGATTCAAAAGACCGAAATTCGCCGACAGAGTAATAATAATCTGTGCCACCGTCAAACGCCTCAACACTAAAATAATAATCTACTCCCGTATTAAGACTATGTATTGCGATGCTATCCACATCATAAACCATATAATTGTTATACAGTTTATCTGATGCTATACCATAGCGTATAATATAACCATCTGCATCCGGGACTGATGTCCAGCGGACTACAGCGTCACGTTCATCAGCTTCACGCTGCACAGTAAAATCAGTAACTTCTGTAAAAACAGCTTGATTTGAATTTCCGAACACTCGAAGACCACGAACTGCAAAATTTCCTTCCCCGGGAGCAAATATATTTGTAAGCTTAATATAACGCGCCTGGACAGCTTCAGCCAGTTCAATAAAATCGTGAGGGACGTCCTGCATATTTAGACTTTTATCAACAAGTGTATCCCAACTCTTGCCATCGTTGGATTCTTCGATGATGTATCTTTCATATAATATATTGTCACGCCCACGGACAAGTCCCGGGACAGTATTATGTTCCGCAAAATTTACCTGAATAGCTTCAATATCACATTCCTCACCCAAATCAATCAACATCCATTCCCCTGAATCGCCACTCTGAGCAGACCAATAAGTACGAGCATCTTCATCAACCGCATTTTCAACACCATAACCATCTAAAGAGGAAGAAGCTGTGACATATTTTTTGTGAGACAATAAGAGCATACCGGCAAAGTTGTTATCGATTGGATCGCTCTCTATCCCGGGAAGATATTGAGGAAAATCACCAAAGACTGTATTACAGCGGATGTTGCTATCAGCGTCAACATCAACGGGGAAAAGACATAAACGGCGTTCGAACATATGTTTGACCGAGATAGTCATCGTTGCAATCTGCCAATAGTTACCATCTTTATCCCTAAATGTGCAACCATGACCCACTCCTGACATAAAACCAGTCGGTTTAAATGAAAAAGGACTGTACGTTGCATATTGAAAGGGCCCTTTTGCTGAATCGGATGACACGTAGATACCATCCGCATACGTTTTGAACTCCGTCCCCGGGGCAGCATAATGAAGGTAGTATTTATTATTTATTTTGTTCATCCACGAGCCCTCAATCCACGGCACTTCATCCAACAAATTATCATCTCCCCGTCTTTCCCACCCATGTGATGAAGCCATTGAAAAAACCAAACCTATTTCACTTCCTTTTTCCTGAAATGTTATGGGATCGAGTTCAACCATACGAATATTTGCACTGGACTTTGTATTAGTACATCCATGGTACATATATAACCTTTCGTCATCATCGAGGAAAAGAGCCGGATCGCTATACGATCCAATACTTGGTCCTTCCGTCCAAACACCTGATTTCGGGTCGGCAGTCTTGTAGATTCTACTACCTCCTACATAATATACAGTATCCCCTATAACTAATGCAGCAGGTGCATAAGTTTCGAGTTCGACACCAGTCGGAACAATAAATGTCCAATCATGAAGATCTGTGGAAGTCCAATAGCCACCTGAGCGAGAAGCAAAAAGATAATAGTCATCTTCAAATAAAATTATAACCGGGTCAGCGGCTTCACGGGCATCAATTGCATCAACCATAAATCTATAATTTAGATTTAAAGGATTACAGAAGGTTTGTTGTGATTTGGCAGGCAGTGGTGCCAGAAATGAACCGCATAACAATATGTAAAAGTATACAATCCCGGCTCTCGGCATTATTGGTTTTTGGATCTTGTCTTTGAAAGTGTTTAATATACAAGCGCGGTTCGACTTTCTTACTGGTGTTTGGCCTGGGTCAACACTTGATACACTGAGCAAACATGCTTGAAAAATAGAACATAGAAAAGATATTGACATACTGAGACCGATTGTTAAAATTAATATTATCATAAGGCTTCCTCCTTTAATTCATTTAAAAATAAAAAGTTAAGATAAAAGACATTTATTGTTCCTCTATTATTAATTGTATAAAAATCATTGCCTATTTTTGTTAAAGTGCAGTCCGGGTGGTCTCCGGGAATTACGGGGTTTATATAAGTTTGAAACGGCGGGGATTGTCCGTATCCGTAATTTCCCATTATGAAATAGCAACTCAGCAATACTAATAATCTTTTCATTTCTTTTACCTTTTCATAATTTAAGCATAAACAAAAAATACTTCCCTACTTTTACTGTATAACTCTTGAAATATTACCCTCAATTACTTTCAATATTTAATTATTATATAATTTTTTAAAATATCGTCAATAGGGTCTTTCCGTATTTTCGGGTACGCATATGGATGATTCCAGAATTGCAAATTTTATCTGGAAAGTTCTTAAGAAGCTTGACTGGTTTAATCTTTTTTATTATAATCGTATTTAGAATAAAAAAACAAGGGAGATAAATATAAATACAGTTAGACTAATAAACATTTTGGGAGATAATCTATGAACTTGACAAACAAGTCTATTATCTGCATAATTTTGCTTACTTCGCAAATCGTTTTCAGCCAGGATAAAATTCCTCACCTTCAAAAACAGGGTAATACAACTCAATTGATAGTGGACAAGAAACCATATTTAGTATTAGGCGGAGAATTAGGAAATTCATCTTTCACCAGTTTGGAGTATATGAAACCTATTTGGCCAAAACTAAAAGCAATGAATTTAAATACAGTCTTAGCGCCGGTTTACTGGGAGTTAATCGAACCTGAAGAAGGTGTATTTGATTTTGCATTATTTGACCAATTGATAAAAGAAGCGCGTAAACAGGACTTAAAACTTGTTTTATTATGGTTTGGCTCCTGGAAAAATAGTATGTCTAGCCATGCTCCGTCCTGGGTTAAAAAAGACCAGGAAAGATTTCCAAGAATAAAGGATGACAAAGGTAAAAGTCATGAGACATTAACTCCTTTTAGCGAAAATAATCTACAGGCAGATTTAAAGGCATATCAGGCGTTAATGAAACATATAAAAGAAATAGACGATAAAGAACATACCATAATAATGCTGCAACCTGAAAATGAAATTGGGATGTTGCCAACTGCGAGGGATTATCATCCGTTGGCAAATAAAAAATTCCAGGAAAATGTTCCGAGTGAATTCATTAAGTATTTAAAAGAGAACAAGGAAAATTTAGTGCCTGAGTTTAATGATGTTTGGGCTAAAAATGAATATAAAGAATCGGGAACCTAGGAAGAAATTTTTGGAAAAAGCCCGCATACCGATGAAATCTTTATGGCATGGTATTACTCTAAGTTTACCAATACTATTGCAGAAGCTGGTAAAGCCATTTATCCTTTACCGATGTTTGTAAATGCAGCACTAAATCGTCCTGGCTGGCTGCCCGGGAGATATCCAAGTGCCGGACCCCTTCCTCATTTAATGGATGTATGGAAATCGGGCGGACCATCCATAGATTTCATGTCCCCGGATTTCTATTTTCCTAATATTAAACACTGGTGTGATCTGTATACACGCGGGGGCAATCCTTTATTTATTCCCGAACATAAATTTGACAATACCGTTGCCGCTAAAGCTGCTTATACCATTGGACACTATGAAAGTATTGGTTTCGCGCCATTTTCTATCGAATCTACAGGAGATCCTGAAAATGAACCCTTGGGCAAAATGTATAATTTAATAACTCAACTGACACCAATAATCGCGTCTCATCATGGGCAGAATAAAATTGAAGGCGTATTACTTGATAAAGAAAACCAGGAAATTATTTTAAACCTTGGAAATTATGAATTCACAGTACGACATAGTTATACTCTGGGCTATGAATCAGGTAGCAAGAATGATACCTGGGAGCCGGCGGGCGCAATCATTATTCAAACCGGTAAAAACGAATTTTATCTGGCGGGCTCGGGAGTTGTAGTCACATTTAAAAATATAAAGAATCCGGTTTTAAATGTTGGTATATTAAAAGCCGAAGAAGGAAGATTTGATAATAATAATTGGAAAGTAATCAGGCATTTAAACGGAGATCAAACACATCAAGGAAGGCATGTGCGCATTTTATTGGCAGATGGTTTTTTAATTCAAAGATTTGAACTGTATAATTATGAGTAAAACTTTTAATAATAAATAATTGAAAGAGGGATATGATGAAAAATAAAAGCACAATTTTTACTAATAAAATTATTAATGAGGTGTTTTTTATTCTTGTACTTTCGTTTATATTTTCTGCAAATATTTATGCGCAGAATACAGCTGTAGTATACCTGGACAGTACTCACCAGGTGATTAGTGGATTCGGCGCCGCAAACATCCTTCCATGGAGAGAAGATATGACTACTGAGGAAATAAATACAGCTTTTGGTACAGGGGATGGACAACTCGGATTTTCAATACTTCGTCTTCGGGTTCCATATCAACAAAGTGAATTTGATAGCAATGTTACTACTGCCCATTTGGCATGTTCACTTGGTGTAACCCTTATAGCATCGCCCTGGTCTCCCCCCCCGGCAATGAAAACCAACAACGATCCTGTAGGCGGTGAACTTAGGGGAATTTATTATGACGATTATGCTGAACATTTAGATTCATTCGTTACTTATATGGCGGCAAACGACGCGCCGATATATGCCATATCTGTTCAAAATGAACCGGATATTCCCGTTACTTATGAATCATGCGATTGGACTGCTTCGCAAATGGTTACTTTTATGGAAGATAACGCTCCGGCAATTGAAACCAGAGTCATGGCTCCGGAATCATATCATTTTAGCCACGGGATGTCCGACCCGATACTTAATGATGCCGGTGCTTGTGCGAATTTAGATATTGTTGCCGGACATATTTATGGAGGCGGACTTGCCCCTTATCCTCTTGCCGAGGAAAAAGGAAAAGAAATATGGATGACTGAACATTATACGGAAAGC
>CAYWUC010000138.1:0-3196 GCA_964461395.1 uncultured bacterium | reverse complement strand
AAACTTTCACCCAACAAAAGACTTAAACTTTTTCCGGAAATTTTAGAAAAATCGGTTTCTGTCGGTATCGGTTACGTCGATTCTTTTTTAATAGATAGTTGGGGAATAGATTATTCTGTTATCCTTTCTATGTATAGAGCTATGACAGCGCTTTCCGTAATGCCGGATTGGATATTGGTAGACGGATATCCGATCCCTGAGTTACCTTTTTCTCAAACCGCGATTAAAGGAGGCGATGGGTTGTCTCACGCGATAGGCGCCGCTTCCATAGTTGCCAAGGTATTGCGTGATAGGGTCATGGAATTTTTCGACATTATTTTTCCTGAATATGGTTTTGCTAAACATAAAGGGTATGGGACTGCCTTGCATATAAAGAATATAAGGGAGTATGGTCCAACCAGTATACACAGGAAGAGTTTTTCCCCACTCCGGGAGTTGTTAAGTGGAATTTAAAGACAAAGGAGAATCTATTGCCGTCGATTATCTTAGAAAAAAAGGTTATAAAATACTTGCGAGTAATTTCAATGGCAGGGGATTTGAAATAGATATTATCGCGGGTAAGGGAAATATGATATCTTTTGTGGAAGTAAAAAGAAGAAAAAATTCTGATTTTATGAACCCTTTAAAAAGTATCAATAAAAAAAGAAAAGAACACATGATAAAAGGAGCTAAATTCTTTTTGCAATCTAATGATCTCTATGATAGATGTGATGTGCGGTTCGATGTGATCACAATAATTGGGAAAAGAGAACATATCGAACATTATGAAGACGCATTCAGGCTATGAACTGGTTAGAAAGTTAGGAGGTTAGGAAGTTAGGAAGGAAAAATGAGGATCATTAGGTGACTTACGTGAAGTTTTTTAAGTAAGAAGGTGTACTTGACAAAGAAAAAAAATAGATGTACTTTGTTGTCGAGAAATGGAAAATTTTGAATTAAGTAAATATAATATTTACAAAAGAAAACTTTTCCTGAGTATTATTATGGTTTTTTTTATATGCTGCGCCAAAATCGCACCTCCTGTTCCTTTAAGTGAAAGTTACGAAAAGTTAAGAGAGGAAGCTACTCCTCCTGTTTTGACCTATGGTTCTATTGCGGAAAATCGCGATTCTGTCGGCGTTCAGAAATATGATAAAGCAAGCTGGATTAAATTACAATTTAGGGGTGAAATCGATACTACTTCGGGAGGCATTAAAATTATCGATATTGAGGGCGACGAAGTAGATTTTATAAAAGAATGGAATGTTTCCAAGGATAGGACATATCTTGTTTTAAAACCAGCTGAAAGGTTGGATTATAATACTATTTATGTACTTCAGATATCAGGAACTAAGGTACGCGAGGTAAAAGGAGATTACGTTGATTTTAACCGGGATGGAGTAGCTGGGCAAACTATAGTAGACGATTTTATATTCCCTTTTGTTACATTTAAAGCGGATAATTCATCGGGTGATTGGTCGACGATTGATAAAGATAGATTTCCTCCTTTTATAATACCATCCCTGGGGTTTCTCGTTGAAAAAAAGATTGGGGATTATATCTGGACCAATGCAGATTTAGCTATTAATATTTATGATTATACCTGGAAAAGTGCCGACACTTCCGTTGTCGTTAGGGCGGTAGATTCTGCTTCGATTGGGGTGAATGATTTCAAGATTATTGAGGAAAACGGAGGGAAAGAAATTGATATAAAAGGTGTTTCCTATGTAGACGATATCAAGAATCCTGTTTTCGGGAGAGTTATTATCGAAACGGGAGAAAATTTTAGACCGCAAACCTGTTATATATTAAATGTTTTCGGTAATATTTCGGATGATGAAGGAAATAGACTTGGTAAAAGCGATTCTGTCGTTTTTGAAAAGAGATTCAAAACATTTAACTGTAATTCTGACAGCAGTGAATGTATAGACGATACAACTTCACCTGAAGTTGTAAAATGGGAAAATCTTGGAGTTTCTTTTGAGGTATCTTTTTCGGAGATAGTCGATTCTGAAAGTATAAATGACAGTTCTATTTATATTCCGAAAGTCGAAGGGGAGTTGTCTCTTAGAAATGAATGTGGTCAGACTTTTATGCGATTTACCACTTCAAAACGAGTGAATCTTTCCGGGTATACTGTTTTTTTAACAGGGGAAATTAAGGACCTGGCAGGAAATAAAATAAAGGAGGTCAGCCATTATTTCGAATGAAGAATTAATTAATTCAGCGATAGGAGCTATAACATGCGCGTATGCTCCGTATTCAAATTTTCGTGTAGGTGCGGCTCTGTTTGCTAATGGTAAAATATTTTCCGGTTCCAATATTGAAAATGCTTCCTACTCTTTGACTATTTGTGCCGAGAGAGTAGCCGCGATGAATGCTATTGTTAATGGTTGCAAGGATTTTGAGAAAATAGCTATCGCTACTGAAAAAGAGGATTTTATAGTACCCTGTGGAGCCTGCTTACAATTTTTAGCTGAATTTTCGGATAATTTAGAGATTATTCTTGTTAATAGCAAGGGAGAATCTAAAGTAACCTCTCTAAAAGAACTTTTTCCTTCTCCTTTTTCGCTGTAAATTTCTATTTTAAGCTTTAATTAATATTTATTATACCGATTTCTTTTCTAAGAAATTTTAACTTTTTCTTTGCTATTTCTCGCGCCTTATTTGAACCTGCTTTCAAGATATCGTCGATTTCATTTTTATTATTCATAAAATAATCGAATTTCTCCCTCATCGGGGTCAGAAACTCATTCATTACTTCGAAAAGCTGCTGTTTCGCGTATGAATAAGCCATACCGCCGGAGCGATATTTGTCGGCTAATTCCTCCTGTTGCTTTTTTGATGAAAATAATTTATATAGTTCGAATACATTACAGTTTTCGGGATCCTTTTTCGCCTCTACACTCACTGGCTTTGTTACAATCTTCATTATTTTTTTTCTTAGTTTTTTTTCCCCTAGGAACAATTCGATCGTGTTATCATAGCTTTTGCTCATCTTTCTGCCGTCCATACCGATAATATACTGGGTTTTTTTTCCTATTTTTGGCGCGGGTATTTTAAATAGTTCTTTTTTATATTTTTTGTTTACGGATTCAGCTATATCCGCGGTCATTTCCAAATGCTGTTTTTGGTCCTTTCCTATCGGTACGACATCGCTGTCGAATAAAAGTATGTCGGCAGCCATTAAAATAGGATAGGTGAAAAGACCCATATT
>CAYWUC010000137.1:0-4767 GCA_964461395.1 uncultured bacterium | reverse complement strand
CTGTTCTTGAAAGCAAAACTTGTTTATCGGCAATTATTTCTTCTTTAGAATGGTAAAAACGCAGGTTTGCCGGGTTTTCTTTGGTTATTTGCCTTATAATTTTTTCCGAGTTTGGGCCCTGAACGGCTATTTGGAAATATTCTTTACCCTTGTTTTTTAATTCTACTGTGCCTTTTTTGTTTTCTTGCATCCATTTGAAATCTTTTTCCTGATTTGACGCGTTAACTACAATCAAATATTTCTTCGGAAGCTTGTAAACGATGAGGTCGTCTATGATTCCTCCGTTTTGATACAACATTGTAGTATATTTTGCCTGATAAGTGTCTATTTTGGATATATCGAAAGTCACGATATAGTTGATAAATTCTGCTCTGCCTTTTCCGCTTACTTCTATTTCGCCCATGTGAGAGGTGTCGAATATGCCGACGGAATTTCTTACCGCGCTGGTTTCGTCGAATATAGATGAATATTGCATGGGCATTTTGTAACCGGCAAAGTCTACCATTGTGGCGTTTAATTCCAGATGTTTATTGTATAGAGGAGTTTTATTTTCTTTTATTTTTTTTCCCATTATGCTCTGTGTTTTTATTTAATAGTTGAAATTAGTATTGTAAACTGATGGAATTTGTCAAGCCCTAAAGTTTAGATGCCGGGTACCGGATCCTTCGGATCAGTTGAATAGTTGAATTGAAAAATGGTTGAGTGGAAAAAAGTTACAATTGCTGTATGTTCTATATGTTATTTATCAGGTACCAGATACCTGATACTAGGTTCCTGTTAAAAAACAACAAAAAAATCTTGTGATAATCTGTGAAATCTTGTGGTTAAAAAAGGGGGTGGAAGGTAGCTTGCCTTGACTTTTAGTTCTTGTTATTTATAATTCCCTCTGTATGGATTATTTTATGTTGCTTCGCCCCAGTTTATTTCTTCCTTTATGGATTTTTTTTCTCCTCGGAGTTTACCACGCGGGGGGAGAAATTTCTTTAAGGACAGGTATTGTTTTTATCCTTTATACTCTGCTTATGGGAGGGGTTTATATTTTTAACCAGATTATAGACAGGGAATCGGACAGGAAAAACGATAAGTTGTTTTTATTGTCTGAAGGACATGTTTCTCTGAAAAATGCTTATATAGAAATGGGGGCGCTTTTCGTTTTATCCGTTTTTGGATCTTTCTTTATCGATTTCGAAATTTTCATTGTTTTTCTTTTTTCTCTTTTTATGGGTATTACTTATTCTGTTCCGCCTATAGAGACTAAAGGAAAACCTTTTTTAGATATAATTTGGAATGGAGCGGGTTATGGGATTCTTGCTTTTTTTGTTGGTTGGCTTTCCCTAGCGGAACTTTCCCGACCAATGTTTATTGAAAGTATCCCGTATTTTTTTGCGGTGGCAGCCGTGTTCGTGAACACGACCATTCCTGATATAGAAGGCGACAGGGAAGAAGGAAAAGTTACAACCGGCGTATTTTTAGGAAAGAAGAATACCCTTTTACTTGGGGTTTTGCTTGATTTAATCGCAATAATTATTTCTTATTTTCTGAAAAATTATATATGTTTAATAGGTTCGGGTTTTGCCTTTCCTATATTTATGTTTGCTTATATTAAACGTACAAAAAAAACGATACTTTTTTCTTTTAGGGCAATCCCGGCGATACTTATGGTTATCGTTTTTTACCTGATGCCTGTAGCAATACCACTTTTTCTTTTGGTACTTGGAATACAGAAAGTTTATTATAAGAAAAAATTTAATATGGATTATCCGGCTATATTTAGCGGTACAGATAAGGATTTTTGAATGTTATGATTTTATTTTTATTGATTTCCACTCTACCTCTCGAGCTTGATTCATTATTAATTAAAGCTATTAATCATTCATATGTGGAGGATTTCGGGGTCGCGGAATCTCTGATAAATGAAGTAAAAAAGCAGGAAAAAGACCATCCCGCTCCATATTTTTTATTGGGCTCTCTTTATGAATTAATGTGGATCGATTTGGGAGACATGGCTTACAAGGAAAAAATATTTATATACGCGGATTCGGCTTCCGATAAAGGGAAAAAGTGGGCCAGTAAGCATCCTGATGATCCGTGGGGCTATTTTTTTGTCGGAGGAAGTTATACGCTAAAGATTTTCTATTATACTATTAGAGAGGATTATTTGGGGGCTTTTTTTCTAATCAATCCGGCGATTTATTACCTGGAAAAAGCAAAAGAAATAGATCCCACAATAGCTGATATCTATTTAGGTTTGGGAAGTTGGGAATATGCAAAGGGTCATTTTCCTTTTATGGGGAAAGACAAAGAGAAAGGGCTTAATATGATAAAAAGAGCAATCGTAAAAGGTAAGTATGTTTCTATGTATTCGGTATTAGCATATGCCAATATATGTATTAAAGAGGAGGATTACGATGAAGCCATTGCCGTTCTAAGGCCTTTAATCGCTTGTTTTCCTTATTCGAGGACCTTTAATTGGCCTCTTTTAAAGGCTTATTACGGAAAAAAGGATTATGGGGAAACGTTGAAGATTGCTGATAAGCTTATAAGTATTTCCGCGTCAAATGATTATTCAAAATTCGAAGCTAATTATTATAGAGCCATGGCACTTTTGGAATTTAATAGGTTGGATGAAGCTCTTATTAGTATTGAAAATGCTTTAAATTTAAAAATTGATGAAGATATGCTCCATGTTAAAGATATAAAAGCAGCTCTTCTGCGTATTAAAAAAGAAATAGTGAAAAAGAAGTCTACATCCTGAGGTTTTACAGTTGAACATTATAAATCCAGTATCGATAAGGGTTAAGAGAAGTTTTCTTTGATTGTAAATATAGTTGGATATATTTATTTATGAGTTCTTTTTTTATATATATTCTCTTAAAGGCATAAGATTAAAGGATTACGATTGAACTTTCTGTCCTCCGAGTATTCTGAGGGAAATAGGTCTTGACATATCGATTTTATAAGATAAAATTACAGGGTTAGCCGGAGTGGCGGAATCGGTAGACGCATCGGACTTAAAATCCGGTGGAGAATTTTCTCCGTGTCGGTTCAAGTCCGACCTCCGGCATAAAGTTTTTTATTAATGATATTATGAAATGGTTTCAAAGAAGAAAGAAAGTCGAAAAAGAAGGCATTAAGAAGGAAATACCCGATGGTGTATGGATAAAGTGTCCTTCTTGCGGAGAGATACTTTATAAGAAGGAAACTATAAAGAATCTTATGGTATGCTCGAAGTGTGACTTTCATTTTAGGGTTGGCAGCGATTTTTACAAAAAATTACTGCTCGATGAGGGAACGTTTAACGCCTTTGATGAAAACATAAGATCTGCTGATCCTTTGAATTTTAAGGGTTATAAGAAGAAAGTTGAACAAGCGAGAAAACAAACTTCTTTAAATGAAGCGGTAATAACAGGTGAGGCTAAAATAGCAGATAGGGAGCTTGAAGTGGCAATTATGGATTTCTCTTTTATTGGTGGTTCTATGGGTTCAGTTGTAGGGGAGAAGATCAAAAGGGCTATCGATCGTGCAAGAGAAAAGGAAGTTCCTTTTTTAACGGTTAATGCTTCCGGTGGCGCGAGAATGCAGGAGGGGATTTTTTCTTTGATGCAGATGGCGAAGACTGCGACTGCTTTAAATAAGTTGAACAAACCTTATGTTTCTATTCTCACTAATCCAACTACCGCGGGGGTGTTTGCTTCTTATGCCTCACTCGGAGATATTGTTATCGCGGAACCGGGTGCGCTCGTTGGATTTGCGGGTCCAAGAGTAATAAAACAAACAATAAAGAAAGAATTACCTGAAGGTTTTCAGCGAGCTGAATTCCTTCTGGAGCATGGGCTGGTTGATATGGTTGTATCGAGAAAGAATCTAAGGCAGACGATTATTTCACTTTTATCTCATCTTTGTTAAAATAGTAAAATGTTTAAAAAAGATGCTGAAATAGTGAACTCTTTAGGTATTCATGCCAGGCCTGCTTCTATGTTGGTAAAACTTGCCTCGACTTTTGATTCAAAGGTAGAGTTGGAAAAAGATGATGTTAAAGTTAATGCTAAAAGTATTATGGGTGTTTTAATGCTAGCTTCTGAACAGGGGGATAAAGTAACAATTATTGCCGAAGGTAAAGATGAAAAAAAAGCAGTTAATTCTTTGGTAGAGTTGATAGAAAAAAGGAAATTCGATGAAGAATAAAATATTTAGAGGTATACCTGCATCTCCGTCTATTGCTATAGGCAAAAGTTTTCTATATTCATCTAAAGAGATGGTTCGTTCTTCTAAAAGGAAGAAAGGAGAAGTTGCCGAAGAAATAGTTCTCTTCGAAAAGTCGCGTCACATGGCTTTAAGACAACTGAGATGTCTAAAGGTAGAATTGAAAAAGGCGCATGACCCCGTGAGCGCGCGCTTAATAGATGTTCAATTGCTTTTTTTACAGGATCCTCTTTTCTTAAATTCGGTAGAAAAAAGAATTACATCTAGGAAGGAGTCGGCAGAGGAAGCCGTAGTTAATTTTTCGGAAGGTCTTGAAAAAGATTTTCGCGATATTCCGAATAGTTATATTGCTGAACGTTATCTGGATGTAAAGGATATTGTAGATAGATTATTGAAAAATTTACGAAATGAAGAAACGGATACGGAATTAGGGAGTTTTGGTGATATTATGATAGCGGAAAGTTTTAACGCTTCCGAGGTTTTGCAGATGAGTAAGTCCGGAGTCGTAGGTTTGATAGCTGAGAAAGGGGGTAGAACTTCCCATTTTGCTATTTTGGCGGAGGC
>CAYWUC010000136.1:0-7726 GCA_964461395.1 uncultured bacterium | reverse complement strand
GACGGAATGTTTATTATCTCGAACCCAGTTATAGTACTCGGTTCTTTCGAGTTTGGAGGCAGCGTCTTTGTCCAAAACAATATTTACGTAACTATGAAGCTGTAAGGCGCTAGCCGTTATTTGACTTGTGACAGGGCCTTCAATGAATTGAGCGCATACATCGGCTTTATTTTTTCCGTTTGCTATAAGAAGTATTTTTTTAGCTTCCATAATGGTTCCTATGCCTATGGTAATAGCAAAACGAGGGACATCTTCTGTTTTATCAAAAAAGCGAGCATTATCTTCTATTGTTTGTTTATATAACGCTTTTATTCGCGTACGGCTGGCAAAAGAAGAGCCCGGTTCATTAAAAGCAATGTGACCGTCTCTACCGATGCCAAGAACCTGAAGATCTATGCCCCCCGCTTCTTTGATTTGGGTTTCATACCATGCACAAAATTGTTCAGGGTCCTTTATATTCCCCTGTGGTATATAAACGTTTTCCGGATTTATATTGATATGCTTAAAAAGATTTTCCCACATAAAATAGTTATAGCTATTTTTGTGTAACGGAGCCAGACCTAAGTATTCATCTAAATTGAATGATTTTACTTTAGAAAAATCCAATCCTTCTTCTTTATGTATTTTTACAAGCTCCTGGTAAGTGCCAATAGGAGTATCTCCGGTTGCCAGGCCTAATACGAGGTCGTGTTTTCTCTGAATTTCTTCTGCGATTATTTGAGCTGATACTTTGCTCATCTCTTCATAGTTTGAAGTAATAGTTATTTCCATGATATTACCTACTCCCCCTTTTTTTATTTTTTAAATTTAATTATTAAGATTAATTATTGTTTCTTATTTGTCAACCATATAATACTAGATGTTAGCTGTTGGCTTTTAGCTGTTAGCAAAAACAAAAAAAATATAAAATTCAAGTATTTAATTTGTTAAATAGTTAGGGGAGCGGATTGGACGCAGCGCTAAAGGCAAATAGCGAAAAGCAAACAGCAAACAGCTTTGTTAATCAACCCTTGCGGATAAAGAGCAATAATCTTAACTTATTATCATGTTAGAGATTTCACTAAAGAATATACCCGAACTTCCCGGAGTTTACCATTTCAAAGATGAAAACGAAATACTTTATATTGGCAAAGCAAAAAATTTAAAAAAAAGAATAAAAAGTTATTTTACGGGTAAAAGGTCAATAAAAGAGAGCAGAATAGTCGAACGGGCTAAGTCTTTAGATTATACAGCTACTTCAAATGAGTTTGAAGCGTTAATTTTAGAAGAAAATGAAATAAAAGAACACCAACCCAGATACAACATAAGATTAAAAGACGATAAAAGATACCCATATATAAAAATAACGATAAAAAATGAATATCCTACTGTTTTCCATACCCGGAAGATTGAAGATGACGGCTCTCTTTATTTTGGCCCTTATACGGACGTAAAAGCTGTAAAACACGCGCTCAAAACTATCAGAACCGTTTTTCCTATAAGAACCTGCAGAAGAAAGGATTTGCCTGATAAGGTTTGTCTTCAGTATCATATTGGTAAGTGTATCGGACCCTGTATAGGTAAGATTAGCAAGGAAGAATACGGTGAATTAATATCCGAAATTATAGATTTATTAAGCGGAAAAACAAAAAAGCTACAAAAAATGATTCATGGTAAAATGAAAGAATCATCGGAGCAGTTAAAGTTTGAAATGGCTGCTATTTATAGAAATCAACTGATGAGCCTCCGGGATTTAACAAAAAAACAGAGAATGGTACTTGGAGATAAGAAATCCAGAGATGTAATAGGAATTAGTGATAAAGCTGGAACGGCATGCCTTTTCGTTTTTCAGATAAGGGAAGGAAAATTGGTAAATACAGAGAGATATTTACTTCGTTCGGGTAGCGATGTTACTAAAAGTGATTATATACGTAGATTTATTCCATGGAAATATCTTAAAGTGTCCTATATTCCCAGAGAAATATTAATTTCGGTCGAAATAGAAGATAGGGATTTGTTAGAAAAACTTTTACCTTCAAAGATAAAAATACCTAAAAAGGGCGACTTGAAAAATTTAATAAAAATGGCAAATAAAAACGCGAGACTCGAATTGGAAAGGGAACTTTCCCATCCTGTAAGAGGTCTGAAAGATTCTCTCGGTGAATTGCAAAAAATTCTTTTGCTTGAAAATATTCCGGGGAGAATCGAAGGGTTCGATATATCGAACATTTCCGGGTCTGATTCCGTCGGTTCTTGTGTGGTTTTTATGAATGGTTTTCCAGCGAAGGAAAAATACAGGCGTTTTAAGATAAAAAGCGTCAAGGGGATCAATGATCCCGCGATGATAGGGGAAGTTATAGGCAGGAGAATTAAAAGATTGATAAAAGAAGAGGATTTACCCGATTTGATTTTAATCGATGGGGGGAAAACACAGTTAAATGCTGCTATAATCGCAATGAAAGAAGTCACTTCTTTAAATATACCTGTTATATCTCTAGCGAAGAGAGCAGAGGAAATACATTTGCCGAATGGAGAGATTATTTCTTTGCCTTTAGGTTCAGACGCGTTGAGACTATTGATGAGGATACGCAACGAAGCACACTCGTTTGCTCTCGGCTATCATAAAAAACTCAGAAGAAAAAAACTCTCTCTTTCGGAATTGGATGAAATTAAAGGTGTTGGTTATAAACGTAAAATTGTTTTGATACAATATTTTGGTTCAAAAGATAGAATTCTCGCGGCATCTAAAGAAGAAATCGAGCAAGTTCCGGGAATTGGAAGTAAAATGGCTAAAACTATCTATAGTTTTCTGCATTGATATAGTTGGGTACTGGTTTGTTCTTATTACTATTTTCCATATCGTCTGAAATTTTAATGATTGACGCGACGGATACAAACGAAATTAACCTGGGTTATTCTTTCATTATCGCAAATTCGGATAGTTTATGGTGCGGAGAAGAACTTTTGCTACGTGATTCGGCATACATAATAGATTATCGAGAGGGTAGTTTAAAAGTCGGAAAAATTTGTTCTATGCTTTTAAAGTTTAAATTTTCACATTTGGACTTTCCTTTGAGTAATATTTATTCCAGGTGGGAAAAAAGAACTTATAAATCATTACCCTCAGAGATTTCCGAGGATATAAGCCAACAAGATGAAAACAAACTTATTATAAACGGAAACAAGGGTTTATTTGTCGACGTAAAAACAGGAGGAACCGATATAAGCCAGAGTTTATGGATGGAAATAGGAGGTGAGGCGGGAAAATTTAATGTTTCTGGTGTGCTTTCCGATGAAAATATTCCTCAAGGTAATGTTGTTTCTCAAAGCTTGCGTGAAATCGATGAAATATTTATTGAAGCCGTTTCTGATAATGTGTCTTTTAGAGTTGGCGATATTGTTATCGTGGAAGAGGAAACAGACAAAAGATTACTCGGGCTTTCATCAACCTGGGAAAATCTGTCAGGAGTTGTTGGCGTGTCCAAAGCTAAATACGGAAAAACTACATTTAAAACTAAAGAAAACCAGCAAGGTCCTTATAAAATCAAGCCGGAAGAAGGTATAGAAGGTTTCTCTGTTGTGAGGGGGTCTGAAAAGATCTGGGTGGATGGTGAATTGTTGGAAGAAGGCGCGGATAAAGATTATACAATAAATTACACGGAAAATTCATTAACATTTAATCCTTCTGTTTTTATAGATAATGAATCGGTGGTTCTCATTATTTTTCAGTACAGTGTTTACGGAGATAATAATATTTTCTATAAAGCGAACTTTGAGGAGGAAAATTATTCTGTTTCTTTTAAAAGGGAAGAAGACATGGCGGAAACAGATTTAATAGAATTTTATCCCGATTCCGGTTTTGGATATCGTTTTGCCGCGGTTAATGTTGGGGAAGGGGAAGGCGATTATAATCTTCAAGATTCGATTTTTGTATATGAAGGATATGAGAAAGGTTCTTATGAAGTATATTTCCAGTGGGTCGGAGAAGGAATCGGAGAATACGAATATCTGGATTCGTTGCACTACTTTATATGGACGGGTAATGGTCCATATTCGGCTAAAAGGAAAATTCCGCTCGGAGAAGAAGACAATCTCTTTTCAGTTAAGTTAAACGAAGAATTAGATAACTTTACCGTATCGGGACAATTAAAAGCACGACAAATGAGAATACCCGTGGGTGGTGAGAAAAGAGATGGGTTAAATTCAAATATTAAATCTACTTTTATTCCTTACGATTTTTTACATTTATCTTTTAATTATTCAAAACGTACTCCTGATTTCATAGTTAAAGAATGGGAGGGAGAGAAGAACTTATTGAAAACATGGGAAATCGAAAGTCTCCCCGCCGATTTTTTAGAAAGTGGGGTGGAATTTATTCCCAATTCAAGAATAAAAACTTCTTATTTATATGGAAGAGCTGATACTCTCCGAAAGGATCGTATAGATTTGATGTTGCAACCTTTGTATTTAAACTGGGATAATATAAGAGATCACCGGACAGATTTAAAAGGAGGATTAAGATTTAATAACTACGATTTTTTTTATAGAAATTTGAATAGAGGAGATGACTACAGAAAAGAATTCTCCGCTGGCAGTTCTCTTTTAACTATGTTGTATGGGTTGGAAGGTGATGATAGGGGAGATACCGCGAAAGTATATACGGCCAGAACTAATTTTAAGTATAAAATAGCAACTCTTGTTGCGTCTCGCGTACATAGGCGAAATTTAAATTCCGGGCAAATAGAAAGAATTACTAACGGTACTTTTGATGTTAATTTAAACTTAGAATCTTTTTATTTAAGAAGTAAATTTAACCTTTCTCAAAAAAGAGCAAGTATCTGGGAGAGATATTATCAGAAAGTAAGACTCGGGGAAGGAGATTACTCCTACGATTCAACAAATAATAACTATTATGAAAATCCTTATGGGAGGTATATCCGGAGAATCATATATACAGGGGAGGAGAGAGACGCAAGAGAGTATTCAACAAACATTTCTATTCGCTCTGAACGATTCATTTTACTTAACGGATATATCAATTTAACTTATAGTCCGGATTTAATGTCCAGAAATGAGGGTTTGTTAAGTGTTAAATTTCCTGAGAAAAATAAAAATAAAGGATTCTTTAGGATTAATTTCAACAATAGTAAAGGTGAAGAATTTTGGGGTAGTTCGGATCGTAACTACGGTCAAATTAATTTAGGTTGGGAAAATAGTTCGGAAGGATATAAAGAAATTGGGCTAACACAAAAATGGGATAAAAAAGAAGACAGGCTGGGTGGCTATATGAGTTTTTGGAATCGAAGCGGTTTTGAAATAAAACTCGAGGGGCTTTTTACTTTTGGTGAAGACACTCTTGTTTCGCCCATAATGGAGATAGGATACAGACTTTCGGGTGATAGAAGAAGCGGATTGGCCAGAACCACTCTGGGCTATAATCATTATACTACGGGAAATGTTAACTCATATAGGATGAATGACCTTTATCCACCTGGATTTTTTTATGATTTTACATCTTCTGTGACCTTTGATTTTACAGAAAAAGTTCATTTGGTGCTAAATGCCAATATACATAAACTTAGCAATGGAGAGATATATTACAATGGAAGGACGGGAGTTACAGCCGATTTTTCCCCCTAAATAACCCTTGACTTATTTTGCAAATTCAGTAAGATTGTTTTATGAATCTTATTTTATTTGAAGACGAGAAATTAAGTAATTTCTATCCAATTTCAAGATTGCGGACTGTCGATAATATAAGAACAGGAAAATGGACACAAAAAGAAAGAGCAGCTTTACAATTCAAAACTGAACCTTTATCTTACTCTACAAGAGAGCTTTATGGAGACAAATTTAAAGTAAAGGAAGACAGTCTTTTTTTAAATTCAAGGTTAAAAGACTTCAGTTCTTTTAGGGATTTAGAACCGAAAACGTGTATTGTTAACAAGGATGGGGGTATCCTTGCGTATAGAAGTAGCAAAATAGTCGAGGATAAAAATTTTGATGGTTTTGAAGTGATTTCAAAAGAAGCGCCGATGTATAATTTTATATGGGATGTTATTGCGGATTTACCGGATAGGCTTAACGCTGATTTAAATGTGGATTCATCTTTAGGGAAAATGTTAAGCCCTGTTGGTGACTTTGTTAGTATTAAAAATAAAGAACGGGTTTATATAGGAAAAGAGGTCGAGCTTGGAGCTTGTGTTGTTTTAGATGCGAAAGGAGGTCCTATATGGATCGATGATGGGGCGGTTATAGAAAGCCACTGTTGTATTAAAGGCCCTGCTTTTATTGGCAAACACTCCAAGATAAAACCTGATACCCTTTTAGATGTTGTCGCGTTTGGCGAATTGGTTAAAGCTTCCGGAGAAATCGAAGAGAGTATATTTCAAGGGTATTCCAACAAACAGCATTTAGGTTTCCTCGGGCATGCTTTTATCGGTGAGTGGGTTAATTTAGGCGCGGGAACAACTAACTCGGATTTAAAAAATAATTACAGTAAAGTCAACGTTATTTTAGAAGGAAAACGTTACGAAACAGGAATGCAATTTCTCGGCACAATAATAGGAGATCATTCCAAGGCTGCAATCAACACAACTTTCAATACGGGTACTATTGTTGAACCTTTCTGTAACGTATTTGGGAAAGGATATCCACCCAAGTACATTCCGCCTTTTAGCTGGAATAGCGACGATATAGAGGAATACGAATTGGATAAAGCTATTCAAACTGCAGTTAAGGTAATGAAGAGAAGGAATATAGATTTAGATGAAAATTACAGAAAAAAGGTAGAAAGACTTTTTCATGAGTCAAAGAATTTAAGGAATAATATAAATTAATATTAGGTTTTTCTATAAATTCAACTATTGACATATTGGGTTTTTTTCGTATATTTATTTTAAATGGATGCAATGGAAATGGAAAAGTTTGACAAAGTTGTTACTGTAGAGTTGCTTTCGACAATCGATCATAAGGTTCGAGGTATACAGCAATTTGTTGTCGCTCTTCGTGGTTTAGTCGAGGAAGATGTCCTAAATGATTTAAGAGAAGAAACAGAAGAACTGCAGGCAATTTATGAGTCATTTTTGAAGTTAAGAGATCTAAATTTAGAGAAGATCGATATCGGAAAATTTTTTAAAGATAAATATGGTATAGAAAATGATGTTACCTGTTTGGTTGAATCGGACAAGAAAAAACTTAGTTTTGTTTTGAATACTTTAATAGAGTCCTGTGGTGATCTTGGTTACAATTTGTCAATTAGTTCTGCACCGAAAGGTTGTGTTATTAATATTAGTTCTCCGTCTTTTACCCAATTATCTATCAATGATTTTCAAAAACTCTCCAACAAAATCGATGGATTGCCTTTCTTTGCCATAAATAAGACGGTTAAAAGAATAGGTGGTGACTTTTCTGTAAAAGGGGAAGACATATCTATCGAGTTCCTCGATGCGGATTACGACGACGCATAACTTAGGTACCGGGTACCAGGTACTGGGTTCCAGTTAAAATAAAAAACTACAATATTTACATGTTATGCATGTTAGAATCAGGTTTTAGTTTAGAAAAATAACAATACAAATTTAGTGTATTTAGTGTGTTTGGTGGTTAAACATTTATTTTTTTTCTTTGTGTTCTTTGTGGTTCAATCCGTTTTGGTGAGATTGTGGGTGTAATAACAAAAATATATTCTTTTAGTTTTTTTTCTCTGTGTTCTCTGTGTCTCTGTGTGAGATTAAATTTTTTGGGG
>CAYWUC010000135.1:0-1737 GCA_964461395.1 uncultured bacterium | reverse complement strand
TGCAAAAGGGGAGGAAGGTAAAAAATGAGTGGAATCGTTGGTATAGTTACAAAAAACGATTGTAAAGAAGATCTTTTTTATGCGACCGACTATCATTCGCATCTGGGGACTTCATTCGGAGGGCTGGCGATATATGATGGTGAAAAAATACACAAAAAAATTCACACAATAGAAAAGGCTCAATTCAAGACAAGATTTGTCGAGGATATCGATTATGACGGTATGCGGGGGCATTCCGGTATTGGGGTCATAAGTGATAGAGATACGCAGCCTCTTATATTAAGACTTAAGTTCGGAGAATATTCTATTTGCGGTACGGGTTTTATAAACAATCAAATTGAGCTTGCCGATGAATTAATATCGGAAGGGGCTATTTTCTCCGAAATGGTAAATGGATGTCCAAATCAGATGGAGCTTGTGGCTCAACTTATTAATAAGGGAAAAGATTTGCTCGACGGAATAGAGTATATGCAATCGAAGATCGATGGTTCTATGTCGTTTCTCCTTCTAGGTAAAGAGGGATTGTTTGCCGTGAGGGATAAGTACGGGAGGACTCCCCTGGTTTTGGGGGAGAGAAAAGGAGCTAAGATTGTAGTTTCGGAGACATGTTCATTTAAGAATTTGGGTTTTAAAACAAAGAAATTTCTCGGCCCCGGAGAAGTAATGCTTTTGAATGAAAACAAAGCTGAAGTATTAAAAGAAGCGGGTAATGATTTGCGTCTATGTACTTTTTTATATGTATATACCGGTTTTCCGGCTTCGGAATACGAAGGGAAAAACGTGGAAGAGTTCAGGGAAGATTCCGGCAAATTGATGGCAAAAAAAGACGATGTAAAAGCTGATCTCGTGACCGGAGTAGCCGATTCGGGTACCGCTTACGCGTTTGGATATTCATGTGAGGCGGGAATTCCTTTAAAAACTCCTTTGCTTAAATATACTCCCGGTTGGGCAAGAAGTTATGTCCCTCCGAGTCAGGAAAGGAGAGATCTGGTTGCGTTAATGAAGCAGGTGACGGCCGATGTTCTTATAAAAAATCAGAGACTTATAATAACCGAGGATTCGATTGTAAGAGGAACCCAATTAAAAAATTATCTGCTGGTTAAATTGTGGAACGCTGGTGCAAAAGAAATACACGTAAGACCCGCGTGCCCCGCTCTTATGTTTCCCTGTAAATTCCTCTTCTCTACAAGAAAGATAGATGAGTTGTTTGCAAGGAGAATAATCAAAAGAATGCACGGAAAACACATCGAGGATTTAGATCCTTATCTTAACCCTGATTCAAAAGAATATTCCCTTATGATTAAAGAAATGGAAAAAGATCTGAACGCGACTTCTTTAAAATATCAGAGGTTGGAAGATATGATTAAAGCCACCGGTCTCGGGAAAGACAATCTTTGTACTTATTGTTGGACGGGTAGGGAAGGTTAGGCGAAAGTTTCTTTTACTTTTTTTAGTAGATCCTGAACCTCATAAGGTTTTTCTAAAAACTTAAATTTCTTTTTGGCGATGCTGGATAGTTCGGCTTTTTCATCTGTATATCCGCTGCTTAAAATGACTTTAAGGTTTTTGTTTTTATTGATAGATTCTTCCGCGAACTGCAGACCGCTGCCGTCGGATAAAACGACATCGCTGAAAAGCATTTGAATTTTTTCTCCTTTTTCCTTCATGTGGCGGGAAGCTTCCTCTATGCTGGTGGCTTGCAATACTATGTATCCGTTTTCTTTTAGAACTTTGTCG
>CAYWUC010000134.1:0-5916 GCA_964461395.1 uncultured bacterium | reverse complement strand
GAAAAAAAGCGGTTTTAGACTTACAGATATATCTAATAAAGAACTTCCAATATTTAATTATCCTCCGGTCAAGTGGCTTTACAAATATATTTTTATTCCCAGAGGATTATTTAAAAATCTCGCAGAAAAAAAATTATATTTCATTATAATAATAGCAATTTGTATGTTTATAAGTACTGTTTTTAAAAAGGAAGAAGACCGTTATTGTCCAATCTGTAAAAGTTATATGTTGGAAGACAGGCAAAATGAAAATTTATGCATGCTTTGTTCTACAAAACTGTCATTAACGAAATCAAAGAGTATAAGGGAGAGATTAAAAAGACGCATATTAGCTAAGGCTATTAAAATTGACAAATTAACTAATATATTGATGAGTCTTATAATTCCGGGAAGCGCCCATATTTATAAAAAAAAGCATCTTCAGGGTATATTTATATGTTTCTTTGTAGCCATATTTATTTTGATTTTTTTGTATTCAATATTCTATGAACCAGCGGAAAATTTAAAATACAGAAGTTACATTGGCAATAATATTTTTAAAATTTCTGTGATAGTATTCTATTCAATTCTAATGTTCTCAAGTTGGAGGTTAGAGCCACATGGAAATGGAAGGTAGCATACAGGAATTCTCAGTACCTGAAATATTGCAGTTTTTATCTTTGCATGAAGCAGATGGCGTACTCAAACTTAAATCGGGAAAAGAAGAAGTTCACTTTGGATTTAAACACGGAAAACTCACAGATGCCCTGCATAAAGGAGAACAACTATTCCACTCTATAAGCGAATATGTTCAAAGAACGGGTATGATACCACCCGCGACAATTAAAAAATATATGGAAAGAGCTAAAGAAGCCGGGATATCTTTGCTTGAACTTATTGAAAAAGGAGAGATTTTATCAACAAAAGAAATTGAAAGAATCATCGCGTTTAAAATTCAGGAAACAACCTGCGAAGCTTTAACCTGGAACTCCGGCAGATATTCATTTGAAGCCGGAAAAAAACTTTACCAACATTCCGTTTTCTCAGTTGAAATCGAACCTAACAACCTTGTTATGGAAGCTATGCGAAGAATAGATGAATGGCCTTTAATTGAGCAGGCATTGCCGGATGAAGATATAGCCTTAAGAAAAAAGGAAGAAGCTGAAATTGAAGTAGATTTAGGACAGGATGAGAAAACCATTCTGGACAAAGTCGAGGGAGATATTCCGCTAAGTGAACTGGTCGGAATATCCGGTATTGGAAAATTCAGAACCTATAATTCCGTATATAAGCTTACAGAGATAGGCCTAATCGAGAAAATAAAAACAAAAGGGAAAAAGAAAAAACAAGTTAAGAAAACTTACATTAAAAAACAAGGAATCCCATTTCCTATAGATTTGAAAACAGCCTTACTGTATGGATTTATTCTTATCCATATTTTCTTTCTGTTTAAAATTAGGGTAAATGATATAGGAGACAATTTAAAAAACATAAAAAATTTATTTAAAGATCATTCCAGGATAGAAACTATCTTACCTCTATCCATGGAAAATGAATAAAAAAGGGAACGTTAACTATAACTAAAAAGGGAGGGAAAATGAGTAAAGATGATAAAAAAACTAAAATTAAAGCAAGAAAGAAGGATATAGATGACGGTAAGAATTTTGCCTGGTTGTCTTATTTTGGGATATTTCTTCTTATTCCATTATTACTGAACCCGGAAAATTCTTTCTGCAAACATCACGTAAAGCAGGGTATCGTGATACTGGCGTTTTGGATTATCGTTGCGATATTAAGCCCTTTTATAAGAGTGCTTGATTCGCTTGCGTTTTTAGCCTTAGCTGTTATCTCTATTATGGGGATTATACATGCTCTTAGTGGTAATTATTGGAAGGCACCGCTTGGTTTATATCAATTATCAGAGAAGATCAATATTTAAATAAAAAGTGAGGTTGAAATGAGCGAAGAAAAGGCTTTCAAAAAATGGATAGATAAAATAGCTAAAAGTATTCCGGGATTTAAAGGGTACTATAAAAAAGAAGAGCGGAGGGAAATAGACCAGCTTTTACGAGAAAAAATCGCAAACAGTCTTAAAGCTATTAAAAATGTCCTTAATGAGAAAGGGCAGTTAGTAACAAAATCCGGGGACCTAAGCCCCATGGATGAAATTGCCAGAGTCGATAAAAAACTGGAGAAATTAAGTGATTCGATACGGTACGCGGATTACGGTTATAGCGGTTTTTTCGACCAGAAAGAAATATCTGAAAGCACTCTTCGCTCTATTTACAAGGCCGATTCAGACTTAATGGAATGGGCTTGGACTTTTACGTCTGGTTCTACTTTAGATACCGATCTTGATGAAATATCGGAAAATATAAAGACAGGATTTGATTTGCTAGAAGAGCGTTCTAAAATTATAGAGGAGACTTAAAATGGGATTATTTCTTGAGGTTATTGAATTTTTAGATGACGAAGGCAACCAGGTTGTACACAGAGTGCCTGAAGAAGGGTCTGCCGAGACATCTATCGGCAGCCAATTAGTTGTAAGAGAAAACCAATCTGCTATTTTTTTCCGTGACGGAAGAGCTCTCGATACTTTTGGTCCGGGTAGACATACACTAACCACCGCAAACCTTCCTCTAATAAAAAAGCTTATAGGAGCAGCTTTTGAGGGTAAGAGCCCTTTCCGCACCGAAGTATACTTTGTCAACAATAAGGTTTTCACGAACGCGAAGTGGGGAACGCAGGAACCCATCCCGTTTAGAGACAAAGAACTCAAGATGATAAGAATAAGAACAAACGGAATATATTCATATAAGGTTAGCGACCCTCGTCTCTTTATAAATAAAATTGTAGGTACCGAAAATATTAAAGACAGGGACGAAGTAGAAAATTTCTTTAAAAATGTAATAATCTCCAGATTAACCGACTTTCTCGGAGAGACTTATTCTACTATCTTTGATCTTGCTAGAGATTATGATGAACTCTCAGCGGGTGCTAAATCCAGAATTTATGAAGATTTTGATAAATACGGACTCGAATTAAGAGATTTTTACATAAGATCTATAACTCCGCCTCCGGAAGTGCAAAAAATGATTGACGAACGTTCGGGTATGAGTGTGGTCGGTGATTTAAATCAATTTACTCAATTTCAAGCAGCTAAGGCTCTCCGGGATGCGGCTTCCCAGGAAGGTGGCGCGGCCGGAACAGGGGTAGGTGTTGGAGCAGGTATTGGCATGGGAGCCATGATACCCGGAATGATGCAGAATGCTGCAAAAGGGCAAAATTCGGGAGAAAATCCTTCCGGAGAAACTTGCCCGAATTGCGGAAAGCCGCTGCCGAAAAATTCAAAGTTCTGCCCGGACTGCGGAGCAAAAGTAGGAGAAAAAACATTTTGTAAAAAATGTGGTAATGAGATACCAAAAGGGGCAAAATTCTGTCCCGAGTGTGGGGAAAAACAATAAATACTCTGAATGGAAATCAGATGTCCTCAATGTGACGCGGTAATAAAAACTGGGATAGAGCATAAAGTCGTTAAATGTCCTTACTGTAATACTAATTTATACTTCGAAAAAGACACAGTATTAACAAAAGAGTCGATAAAACCCAATATCGACACTCGGGTGGCTGAAAACCTGCTTTATAATGAAACAGGTAAAAAACTAAGAGTGGAACTCGAATATTTCCCTTTTTATCGAATACAAGAAGATAATAAAACATTGTTTTTTCCCGGGAAAAAGACCGATTTAATAGGGATCAACCATTATATCCCCCAGGGAGATAGAATAACCCTTGAAACTAAAGTGCCTCCCCCTGAGTTTACGACGGAGGAAATCCTTGAAAAAATTGAAGGGAAAGAGAGGAAAAAATCTATAGGACTTCTTTACGTACCGTTTTTTAAAGCAGAAGATGATTACGTCTTTTACTATGTCGATGCCGCAAAGGGAACAATACTCGCTAATAAAATAATAGAAAAGAAAGCACACGCGAAAAATCATTACTCTTTCGCTTTACTTTCCTTCGGTATTATAGTACTGGTATCTTTGCTTTTTCCTACTTTACCTTTTAAAATAATTTCCGTAATTACAATTACATTTCTGTTATGGTACTACGAGCGAGGGAAACAAAATGGCTGATAATACACTTGCTGTAATTGCTTTTTCCTGTCCGAACTGCGGAGCTGAGATCGATGTTATCGAAGGGTATACAAACACAAAATGCCAGTTTTGCGACAGCAATTTTCTAATAACAAAAAAAATCGGAGCCCCGAGAATTTTCGCCAGGCCCAAAATAAATAAACCCAAACAAATTTTAAGACAAAGATTCGGAAGGAATGTTCAAGTAATCGATGTTTCTCTTATTTATGTTCCTTTTATAAAGGTTAGTTCGGAAATTATAGGTTGTTTAGGAGGCTATAAAAAAGGCGTTGTGGTACAGGAGCCTACTTACAACGATTCCGGCATGAATATCGATACTACCCGTACAGTCGGCGGAAAAAGAGTTAAAAAAAGGATAAGACGTATTCTGGAAGTGAAATTGGATCCTTCCGAATTTTATCGTTATGGTATAAATAGGGTAACTACCGAGGGAAAGAAATTCGAGGTTTATGACGATGAACTTCTGCATAGATACGGGGATGTTTTTGATTTACCTTTACCTGTCAATGAATACCTGGATAAAGCTTCGGAAATGCTTATAAAAGAAATAATATACGATTACAGAGATTTTGATAAATTCGAGCATTACCTGAGAGCGATAAAGAAAAAAGCTATTATTTACTTTAATCCTATTTTTTTCTCGCGACTTGAAGTAAACGGAGATTTTTACACATATTCCTTTGATGCTGTGAATGGGAAAGCCCTTGTAAAAGATAAGAAAAAAGATAAACAAAAAGAAAGCAAAAAAGTTTTTGTCGGATTAAATACATTATACGGAATTATAGGCGCGGCCGGTATTATTCTCTCTCTTATCTCTTCTTCGGCGGGACGCGGAGCAGCTTTTGTCCTTGCTTTGTTTGCTGGATTTTTTCTCTGGTGGTTACAATATGGGAATGATTGATATTAAACTCATCCCACTACGTTGTCCGGATTGCGGTCAGGATATCGAAAGCGGAGAAGATGATCTGGTGCATTTTTGTTCTAACTGCGGCGGCGGGTTTGAGGTCATTCAGGACAAACTTAAAAAAGTAAACGTCATTTTCGCGAAACCAGATGAAGAGTTCGCGAATAAAAGATTGTATTATCTGCCGATGTGGCAGATTTTAAGTAGGATTTCCGTTAAAAAGAAGCATAATATAGATGTAAGTCAGCTGCCCAAGGAAATTTTAGCCAACGAACGATTTGCCAGTCTTTTTTCAGAATTACTTAATAAGGAAAAGCCTATTGAAAAAATGATTTTCTTTGTTCCGGCGTTTGGAGTTACAAACCGTTACCAGTTGATGGATCAACCGGGTTTGCAGTTCACGGTAAATCCTCCGAATTTAGAAAGTGATTCTCCGAAAGATATGGTTGGGGCTGAATACTCTCTGGCAGACGCGATTGAGCTCGCAAAAGATATGTTTCTTTCAATCCAATATCAAACGGATACGGGGCTTATGGGGCTTAAGGGTTCGGATATAACATTCGATTACAAAAAAGCCAGAATAGCAGGTATTCCCTTTTACGAGGAGGAGGGAATGCTTGTGGATGGTTTAAAGGGTTATAAAATATTCAAAAATGGGTTGAAGGGATGGGAAAGGATTAAGTCGAAACTTGAAAAATGAAAAATATAAAAATAATAATAGAATATGATGGGACGGAATTTTTCGGTTGGCAGGTTCAGCCCATCAAACGAACCGTTCAGGGCGAAATAGAAAAAGCGCTAAAAACAATCTTCAACAAAAAAATCAGAATAACCGGTTCGGGTAGAACCGACGCGGGCGTTCACGCTAAGGGGCAG
>CAYWUC010000133.1:0-6073 GCA_964461395.1 uncultured bacterium | reverse complement strand
TATATTAGTAGTTCTTCTGTGTTGAAAAATTCTAATTTGGGTAATTTTGTTACTGTGGGAGAGGATTCATTAATAGAAAAATCGAGTATTGAAAACTCAATTATCGGAAATGAGGTTAAAATTTTAAATTCGAACATTTTTGATTCAATTATAGGAAATGGTACAGAAGTGATAAATTCAAGTGGTAAATTTGTTGTTGGTTCAAATGCTTTAATTTACGGAAAGGAGTGTATATAAGTGAAAAAAATAATAACGAGCGAATCTGTAACGGAAGGACATCCCGATAAAATCTGTGATCAAGTTTCTGACGCGGTGCTAGACGAAATATTTAGAAGTGATCCTAATCCCGAGACAGTCAGAACTGCTATAGAAACTTTAACTACTAGAGGTATTGTTATGGTTTCCGGGGAGATGAGCACTTCTGTATATGTAGATGTGCCCACTCTCGTAAGGGAGCTTTTGCGGGATATCGGATATGTTAAAACCGAGTATCATTTTACTTATGAGACCTGTGGAATTGTTACAATGATTCAGGGGCAGTCATCTGATATAGCTTTAGGAGTCGATAAAGGAGGAGCCGGAGATCAGGGCATGATGTTCGGATACGCGACCAAAGAAACAAAGGAACTAATGCCTCTTCCTATTATGTTAGCTCATAAGCTGGTAAAAAAACTCGCGGATAAGAGAAAAGAACAGGAAGATCATTTCCTGCGTCCCGATGGCAAATCTCAGGTGTCGGTAGAATATGTCGATAGTGTTCCCAAAAGAGTAGATACGATTTTAGTTTCCGCCCAATGTGATCCTCAGGTTGAGATGAAAGAACTTAAGGAATATATTATTGAAGAAGTTATTAAAACAACCGTCCCCGAAAATTTACTAGATAGCAATACTAAATATCTCGTTAATCCGACAGGTAGATTTGTTATTGGCGGACCTCAGGCGGATACCGGGGTTACGGGTAGAAAAATTATGGTGGATACTTACGGGGGATTGGGGAAACACGGAGGAGGATGTTTTTCAGGCAAAGATCCGACTAAGGTGGACAGGTCTGCCGCTTATATGGCGAGATATGTTGCGAAAAATATTGTTGGAGCGTCACTCGCGGATAAGGTCGAAATACAAATAGCGTACGCGATTGGAATGGAAGAGCCTGTTTCGATATATATCGATTCATTCGGTACAGGAATCATTCCTGATGATGATATCTTAAAAGCCGTCAAAAAGGTTTTTGATTTTCGTCCCAGAAAAATAATCGAGCAGCTCGATTTAATCCGTCCGCAATATCTGGATACAGCTTGTTATGGTCATTTCGGAAGAGAAAATAAAAATTTTAAATGGGAAGAACTCGATAAGGTTTCCGAGTTAAAAGGAGAAGTAGGTTGATGAATTACGATATAGCGGATGAATCTTTAGCAGGTAAGGGAGTAAAAAGGATAGAATGGGCTTCAGCTTTTATGCCGGTATTAAAGAGTATAAAAGAAAAGTATGAGAAAGAAAAACCTCTAAAAGGCATATCTATCGCCGCCTGTTTACATGTGACCACCGAGACGGCAAACCTTATGAGAACCTTAAAAGCCGGAGGGGCTGAGGTCGCTCTTTGCGCGTCCAATCCTTTGTCAACACAGGATGATGTTACCGCGGCTCTTGTTAAGGAATTTGAAATTCCTGTTTTCGCGAAGCATGGAGCGGACAGAGATACGTACTACAATCATATTAATAGCGCGCTTAATAGTGGTCACGATATAACAATGGATGACGGGGCCGATCTTGTTTCAACTTTACATAATGAATATAAATCGGAGTTGGATAAGGTAATAGGAGGTACGGAAGAAACAACGACAGGAGTTATAAGACTCAGGGCGATGGCTAAAGACGGAGTTCTCGGTTATCCTGTGATAGCGGTGAATGATTCGATGACTAAATATTTATTTGATAACCGTTACGGTACCGGTCAGTCCACAATCGATGGTATCCTGCGAGCTACCAATTATCTCGTTGCCGGCAGTAATTTTGTCGTATTTGGTTTTGGCTGGTGTGGCAAAGGTGTTGCAAAGAGAGCAAGCGGTATGGGAGCGAGAGTCATTGTGGTTGAAACCGACCCTATTAGAGCGCTTGAAGCGGTTATGGAAGGATACGATGTAATGCCAAAAAAAAGGGCTGCCGAAATAGGAGATGTCTTTATTACCGTTACGGGAGATAAATGGATTATTACCGGTGAAGAAATAAAAAAAATGAAAAATAACGTAATAATCGGTAATTCCGGGCATTTTAATGTTGAAATCAAACTCGAAGACCTTGAGGGAATTAGTGTGTCAAAAGAAGAAATAAGAGAAAACGTAACCCAGTATAAACTAAAAAGTGGTCGCAGTATCAATTTGCTTGGTGGTGGGAGATTGGTTAATCTATCGTGCGCGGAGGGACATCCGGCAATAGTAATGGATATGAGTTTCGCGGATCAAGCAAACGCGGCAGTTTATCTGAGTCGAGAAGCTGGCAGAATGGAAAAGAAAGTTTATACGTTGCCTCCGGAAATTGATAGAGAAATCGCCCTTTTAAAGCTTAAGACCATGGGAATAGAAATTGACGAGTTGACAGAAGAACAGAAAAAATATCTTAACTCCTGGGGGGAGGGAACTTAATTTTAGATGAATGCGTGAGCTTTCAATAAGTTTCTTTTTATTTTTTTTATTGTTTGTTTGCCTGGATGTTTCTACAACATCTTATTCATTAGGAATTAGGGAAACCCTCTTAGCAGAAGTCGATGATCGTATAGAACTTAGTGCTGCCCGAATAAAAGAAGCGATAGAGAAAGATAATAAAATAGGTTTGGATTTTAAAAAAGTTTATCCTCTTTTGAGCGAATACTCGATAGATTGGGTTGAAGTTTTCGATTCTACTAAAAGTTTAGTCGTTTCATCTGATTTTAATTTGCGTTTCATACCGGAACAATTCCCCGATACAGTCAGTTTTTGGGGTTATAGATATGGTATGTTTCCTGTTAAAGAAGGTTATTTGCTCATTAAGGCTTCGGAAGAAGAACTTGGAGTACTGAAAAAGGTTTTTAGAGTTTCGTTATTTTTGAGGATAATGGTCTATTTATCATTTATTGCTCTTGGTTTTTATATTTTCCGGGTGTTTTCTTATCCCTTTAAGAAAATCAGAGAAATTACCGGCGAAAAAGGACAAAATATAGATTATACAATGAATACAATCAGAGAAATGGTAAAGGATTACAGAGAAAGTCTGAAGAGTGTTAAGGAAAGAGAAAAAGAGTTGAAACAGAGACTTTTTCTTTCAAATCTTGGGGAAAATGTAACTCAAGTTCTCCATGAAATAAGGAATGCTACAGGTGCCATTTTTGGATTTGGGAAGCTTGTTGAAAATAAAGAGATAAGAATGGGAATTTTAGAGGAAACCAGCCGTTTAAATGATTTTTCTACAAACCTTTTGTCTCTTTCCGGTCCGCTAAAGCCGGAAATGAAAGAGATAGATATGAAAAATTTAATAAACGAGGTGATAGGGAGATTGGATAACGGAGAAGTCGATATAAAAGTCGATATTCCAAATGGTATTAAATTGAAGGCCGATGCTGAACTTGTAGGTAGAGCAATATATAATTTACTGGATAACGCTCTCGACGCGTGCAGGGAAAAGGGAAATATAGATATTTTGGTTGAACAAAAGAGGAAAAAGATTAATATTATAATAAAAGATACCGGAGTTGGAATGGATGAGGAAACTTTATCCTCCATCTTTAATTTGTTCTTTACAAAAAAAGACGGAGGGGTTGGAGTTGGTATGGCTGTAGCAAAGAGGATAATCGAAGCGCATAACGGAGACATCAAAGTTAAAAGCAAACCCGGCAGGGGAAGCAAGTTTATTATAACTTTGCCGAGAGGGTGAGAATGAATAAAATTCTTCTTGTAGAAGATAACGAGAATTTCAGGAAAATGTTGGAACTCAATTTCGAGAAAGCAAATCTTGCTTTTGAATCCTGTGCTTCTGCCGAGGCGGCATTTGATGTTTTTAACAGGGATGTTTTTTCGGTTGGCGTTTTCGATCTTAAATTGCCTGAAATGGGTGGCTTAGAACTTTTGACCAAAGTGCTTAAAGTCGCGCCCGAATTTCCGGTTTTTATAATAACCGCTTACGGAGATATCAAAACCGCGGTAGAAGCTGTAAAAAAAGGCGCTTCGGATTTTATCCAGAAGCCGTTTGATCCGGACATATTAATTGAGAAAATAAGAAACGAAATGGAAGAAAAAACTTTTCCTTCTAAGAAGAAAATTGTAGGTAATTCTGTTCTTTTAAAAAAGGCTATAACTCTTGGAAAAAAAGTCGCGGAAACCGACCTTACGGCTTTTCTTTTTGGAGAAAGCGGAACAGGTAAAGAGTTATTTGCCAGGGCTATTCACCAGTGGAGTCCAAGAAAAGACAAGCCTTTTATAGTTTTAAATTCTGCCGCGATACCCGAAACTCTTCTTGAAAGTGAATTATTTGGTATAGAGAAAGGTACCGCTACAGGTGTTTCTAAGAGAATAGGAAAGATTTTTCAAGCTTCCGGAGGAACTCTTTTCTTAGATGAAATAGGGGATATGCCCCTGCTTCTTCAATCGAAAATTTTGAGAGTAATTGAAGAAAAAGAGTTTGAGAAAGTTGGCGGTAGAGATAGAATCAAAGTCGATGTGAGAATAATTTGTGCTACAAACAGAAATTTAGAAGACCTGGTTGAAAATAAAGAATTCAGAGAAGATTTATATTACCGTTTAAACGTGTTTCCTATTCATTTACCTCTTCTTAAGGATAGACTCGAAGATATAGGAACACTTGTTAAGTATTTTATCGATTTATACGGAGGTGGTATTCCGGGTAAGGTTAGAGGTATTAACGATAAAGCTTTGATGAAATTAAAAAAGCATGAATGGAAAGGAAATGTTCGAGAACTTGAGAATGTTATTAAAAGAGCTTTAATAGTTTGTGAATCTGATACAATCGGAGAGGAAGATATTATTTTTCACGCCAAACGAAAAGAAGATAAAAAGATCGAGAGTTTCAATCTTCGAGAAATAGGGGAGAAGGCAAAAAGAGAGACAGAGGTCAGAATTATAGGAGAAGCATTGAGGCAAACTGAGGGAAATAAAGCACAGGCAGCGCGACTGCTTAATATTTCATATAAAACCCTTTTTAATAAAATTAATGAATATGATCTCGGTAAATAAATAAAATATCAAAAATTAAAAAGCAAAATGAAGAAAACACAGAGCCCACACACAATCACACCTATAAATTTAACCACAGAGAACAAAAAGAATATTTGCGCGATTTGTGCTATTTGTGTAATTCGTTGTTTCTATGTTTTTAATTTATTTTTAAATTGTTATGTGTATAATATTATGTTTTTTAAGCCTTTATTACTTGAATATATACGGGTACGTTAGTTTACAAATATAGGGGGTTGGACTTTTTTGAAAGAGATTGAAGTTAAAATTCTGGGGATAGATGTTGAGGAGGTAGAGGAAAAATTAAAAGAAATAGACGCGGAGAAGGTTTTCGATGGGGAGTTAGTTAGTATATATTTTGATTTTCCGGATAAACGTTTGGAGAAGGAAGGAAAAGTTTTAAGACTTAGGAAAAAGGACGAAAAAGTTATTTTAACCTATAAAAAGCTCATAAGCCAGGATGAAGCAAAAATTATGGATGAAAACGAGTTCGAGATTCCGGATTTAGATTTAATGAAAAAAATTTTTAAAGAAATAGGGCTTTTCCCTCTGTATGAATTTAAGAAACACAGAACAACTTACAAGTTGGACCGGATACATTTTGAAATAGACAAGTATCCGGATATTCCGGTATTTCTGGAGATAGAAGCTTCCGATTTGGAAGAAATAGATGAGATGGTTTCTAAACTTGGTTTTTCAAAAGAAGAAGTAAATTCTTATTCGATTAAAGAAGTTCTTGAACATTATGGAAAAATCAGCCCTTAGCTATTTGCTTTTGGCTATTGGCTAAAAACAATAAAAAATGCAAAAAATTCATAGATACTTTTATAGTGCTGAAGGTTGAGTTTGTTTTA
>CAYWUC010000132.1:0-2982 GCA_964461395.1 uncultured bacterium | reverse complement strand
GTAACCCATTAATCTCTTTTATTCGATCTATATATTTCCTGTCATACTTCTTTTCGCTTAAAAGATTTATTAGTTCTTTCTTTTCTTCATCTAAAGATTTAATATCCTCAAGATAACCCAGGGCCTTAATAAGAACTGTTATTGAAAAATTGCGTCTCCCATTCAAATTTACCTTAATCGCCTCAGTTAGTTTTATGTTGAATTTTAGCCATGAACCCCTATCGGGTATTATCTGAGCACTGTATTTACTACGAACTTCATCAACCTGTTCTTCCTCAAAGTAAACTCCGGGAGCTCGATGCAGCTGGGAGATTATAACTCTTTCTACGCCATTAACGATAAAATCTCCCCTCTCGGTCATTAAAGGAAAACTAGCCAGAAAAACATCCTGTTCTATCGACTGCTTTACTTCTCTGGGAGGTTCAAAATCTCCTATCTCGTCCGCAAACTCGACTTCTTCCGGCTCTTCATACTCAATAAGCCTAAACCTTCCATGAAGAGGCGCAGAATAAGTAAGCTCCTTTTCCTTCACCTGTTCAGGAGTATATCTGGGATCCTCAAAAAAGTAATACAAATATTCAATTTTATATCTACCATGAATATCTTCTATCGGAAACACTTCCCTGAAAACAGATTCCAAACCAAAATCAGGACGGCTTTCCGGATTATCATTATATTCCTGCAGAATAAACCTTTCAAAAGAATCCCTCTGCACAGACAAAAAATTAGGCGGAGTAAAATCCAGTTTTTCCAAACTGGCTATTCTGCTACTACTAGCAAAAAATTTCCTTTTAGGAGTCAAACGCTTACCTCCTTTTGTAACATTTTACTTCTTATATAAAAAAGAAGCGCCGCTTTCTTGCGATACCCTATAAGAAATATTCGAATTATATACCTATCTATTATAGATAAAACTTTCAAATGCCGATTATTTAATTTCTACTTCGCCGCCTGCTTTCTCAATTGTAGATTTCATAGATTCCGCTTCTTCCTTGGAAGCACCTTCCTTCAATTCTGAAGGAGCCGATTCTACAACTTCCTTAGCCTCTTTAAGACCGAGGGAAAGCAAAGACCTGACTTCTTTTATTACGGCAAGTTTACTATCTCCAAAAGATTTCAGCACAACACTGAATTCACTTTTTTCCTCTGCCGCTCCAGCTTCTCCTGCCACTCCTCCAGCCACCTGAACAACCGGAGCTACAGCAGTAACACCAAATTTTTCTTCCATAGCTTCTACAAGACTATTTAGCTCAAGAATCGTCATATCTCCAACTAAATCAATAACTTTTTCAGCATTTTTAGATAATTTTGTTCCTTCCGCCATCATTCCTCCTTTTGTTTTGCTATCTCAGATAAAGCAAATACCAACTTTCTTGTTATCCCTGACAAAATAAAAGCGAACTTGTTCAACGGAGAATTTAAGGAAGCCAACAACTTTCCATAAAGCTCTTCCTTAGAAGGTATAGACGTCAACTTGCCAAAAGTTTCAAAATCAAAATACTTCCCTTCAATAAAACCTCCGGTAACAATCAACTCTTCATTCTCCCCTTTAAAATCAGAAATTATTTTAAGAGGTCGCAGGGGATCTTCGTAACCAAAAACTAAAGCTGTCGGACCTTCAATCAACTCATCAATATTGCTTCCATTAGATTCATCAGCCAGCGCTTTTTTTATAAGAGTATTTTTAAACACCTTCAATTCGGCGTCCTCTCTCTTAAGTTGCCTTCTTAGAGTATTAAGCTGAGCAGATTTTATCCGCAGAAAGCTTGTACAACAAAGAGAATTAGCTCTCTCAAACCTTTCACTAATCTCTTTTACAATTTCTTTGTTTTCTCTTATTCCCATTTTAACTCCCTACTATTATATCCTTTTTAACATGATTTATATCTATCTTAAGTCCGGGACCCATAGTCGATGACAGGGTAATTCCTTTTAGATACTGTCCACCAACAGATGAAGGTTTTAAACTCCAGATTTTCTTAATTAAATCAACAAAATTTTCATATAAATCATTTTCCTTGAAAGAAGCTTTACCTATCGGAACCTGGACATTACCTCCCTGATCAACCTTAAAATTAACCTTACCCTGTTTTATTTCCTTGACAGCCTGACCGATATCTTTCGTTACTGTACCATTTTTAGGAGTAGGCATCAAACCTCTTGGTCCCAATACTTTTCCGAGTTTACCGATTTTAGGCATCATCTCGGGAACCGCCACAATAGCATCACATTCCAGCCAGCCTTTTTCGATTTTATCGACAAAATCCTGACTTCCGACCCAATCCGCACCAGCTTCTTCCGCTTTAACTTGAGATTCTCCTTCCGCAAAAGCAAGAACTTTTTTCTCCTTACCGCTGCCGTGAGGAAGCAGAAGCGAACCCCTAATCATCTGATCAGCTTTTTTGGGATCAACATCAAGTTTGATTGCAGTTTCTATGGTTTCATCAAATTTCGCGGAAGCCATTTCTTTTATCTTATTTAAAGAATCTTTAACCTCAAACATTGTCTCTTTAGAATAAGAAGAACTTAATTTTTGATATCTCTTACTTCCCTTCATTACTTACCTTCCTCAACAAGCATGCCCATTGAATGCGCGGTGCCTTCTACAACCTTCATCGCAGTCTCTATATCATCCGTGTTAAAACTGTCTTTTTTAGCCTCCGCGATTTCTCTGACTTGTTTTTTTGTTACAGTCGCGATTTTCTCCCTGTTAGGCTCCCCGGAACCTTTGACTATCCCGGCTGCCCTCTTCAACAAAAATGAAGTAGGAGGAGATTTCATAATGAAATCGAAAGAATTATCCCTGTAAACCGTTATAATAACAGGAATCAAATCGCCACCTCTACTCCTGCTCTTCTCATTAAATTTAGAGCAAAAATCCATTATATTTACGCCATATTGACCAAGTGCCGGGCCAACGGGAGGCGCGGGAGTAGCCTGCCCTGCCTGAATCATTAACTTAATCTGTCCTTTTTCTTTTTT
>CAYWUC010000131.1:0-2095 GCA_964461395.1 uncultured bacterium | reverse complement strand
GGAATTTTCACCACCGTTGCACTTATATCTCAATTCTTCAAACGTTTTACGTATTATTTTAGCATTCTCAAGATAATAATCTATCAGAAAATTAACCTGTTTTTGTCCATCCTTTGTATAAACTGCTTCCGCGGCTCTCTGCACGGGATAGGAAACACCGTTAAATTTAGTGGTTTGACGCCTTTCCCACAAATCGTGTACCGAGTACTTTTCTCCATTCTTGTCGTAAGCCATACATTCCCTAGGAATAACGGTGTACGCGCAACGGGTACCTGTAAATCCAGCGGTTTTGGAAAAACTTCTGAATTCTATCGCCACATCTTTTGAACCTTCGATTTCATAAATGCTTTTGGGTAAACCATCATCCATTATAAAAGCTTCGTACGCGGCATCATAGAGAATAAGGGCTTTATTTTCTTTCGCGTAATTTACCCAATTTTTTAAGCTTTTTTTATCGATGGTTGCCCCGGTAGGATTATTCGGAAAACAGAGATAAATCAGATCCACTGATTCTTTTGGCAAATCCGGCACATAATTGTTTTCTTCCGTTGAATCTAAATATATCAAACCATTATACCTTCCGTCTTCCCAAGTTCTCGTACGACCAGCCATAACATTTGTATCCACGTAAACAGGATAAACAGGATCCGGGACCGCAACCTTTGAGTCAAGAGAAAAAAGTTCCTGGATATTACCTGTGTCACATTTTGCCCCGTCACTAACGAATATTTCATCCGCAGAAATATCTGCACCCCTGGACTTAAAATCTTTCTCGGCGATTTTATCACGCAGAAACGAGTATCCTTTATAAGGACCGTATCCACGAAAGGATTTATCCTGCGACATATCCGCTACAGCTGCCCGGAAAGCTTCAATACAGGCTTCCGGAAGGGCTTTTGTAACATCTCCTATTCCCAAACTGATAATCTCTTTCTCGGGATTCTCGGTTTTAAATGTCGCTACTCTTTTTTCTATCTCAGCAAATAGGTAGGAAGATTTTAATTTTAAATAATTCTCGTTAATATTTATCATAAGCCCGGGATTATTATAATTCCTTTCCTTGAAATGTCAACGTCACCCTCCACCACACCAAAAAAATTATATCACACAAAGACACAAAGATCACAGAGCCCCAACCACACCTAACTTTATATTATATTTAAAAACTATATAATAAACTCTGACTACCTTTCCCATGTGAAGTAATCTCCCCCTACATTTTAATTTTAGTAGTTCGAGGATTCATTTACCGCTTAAGGGTTGTTGGGGATAAACCCCAACTCTACGTTTTCGGGATTAGGAAATCCCTCCTACAGACTTAATTGTAGGAGCGGCTTCCCAGCCGCGATTAATATTTCGGAATAAAAAAATCCCATATATAAAAAAAACACTACATTTCCTACAGGCTCTACATATGAGTATTTGCGGAGTGAGATGGGTTTTAAACAACAACTTATCTTTTTCTATTCGTGCTATTCGTGTTATTTGTTGTTTCCTATTGTTTTTTGGGAAGGTAGTTGTGGTTTTTTAATCAACAATATTATTTTTTTCTCTGTGTCCTTAGTGTTCTCTGTGTGAGATTAATTTTGGGGATTGAGGGTTTTAAACAACAAAAATATATTTTTTTATCTGTGTTTATCCGTGTGAATCCGTGGCAAATTTAAGTCTTACAAAACTGAAATCCTCATTTCCATCAACACCGATAGAAATGAGGATTTCAGAGAAATGCAAGAAAGGAAGGAAAATCTTACTGCACTTCGGTGGCTCTTAAATCCAGGAAGAAAGAATTAATTGTCTCCCCTCCTCTTTCATCCCTGGCTTTTAATTTTATCACAAAAGAAGTATCTTTATTTACCTCGGGAGCTTCCCACACAAGTTTATTCCCTGTGAGTACCATACCGGGAGGACCCTCTTCCAGCGATAAATCTACATTATCCCCGTCACCATCATTTACTTCAATCTCATAATCCATTGTTCTTCCTTCGATAGAAGGTGGAGCAGAGACAAATTCAGGCGCGGAATTCTGCACCAGAACCCAACCACTACTAACAGGGAGTCCTTCCCCTGTTCCGTCAAAAGGAGTAGCAAGCGCGTG
>CAYWUC010000130.1:0-1670 GCA_964461395.1 uncultured bacterium | reverse complement strand
ACTAATTTCAATTCCTCATAGGTAGGATTGGAAGAAATCTTAGGCATCCCTTACGAACAGGATAAACGCTATTTCAATTCCTCATAGGTAGGATTGGAAGTCGTCGAGTATAGCTGTTTCAAGGGTTTAAATTTTCGTCTTTTCATATAGCTATACATAGTAATATTGTAGATTTCTTGAGACCTTTTGTCAATAGTGAATTTAGTGGAATTTTGTATGTTCGTCGGTCATCTGATGTTTTTACGTTATTATAGGTCGACGAATTAAATAAATGAAGATATTTCACTTTTCTCTTTCCCCATTATTTCTTTCTTAAAATATTTGGTGGTTCTCATTTTATAAAAAACAACCGAATCTTTATCTTTTTTTATGATTTCTTTCAGGTCTGCTTTGAGTGCTGCTAATTGGGCTTTTGTTATCTCTCCTTCGAATACTGAATTCTGTATCCAGTTAAGATATTTTCGGCAAGTTTTTAGTACTTTTGCCACCCTTTTTTCTTCTATATCATAAACGAGAATTACATACATGGTTTCGTCACCATCTTGCTACCCACGGGCTATACTTCTTATCACCAAGAAGGTGTTTTTCAATTTTATATGCTTCAAGACGTATTAATCTTCGGTATGAGACATTGCGTTTTAAATTGGGATGCTTTATGGTCTGTTCCATCCTATTGTCAAATTCCCTGAGATATGTTTGCCTTCCTTTTTCACTAAGGTAAGTTCCTTTCATCTTTGAATCAAAATCATTTTTATTTATCATTTTCTTATTTATCAATGTAAATATTATTCTGTCTGTTATGATAGGTTTAAATATTTCAGCAAGGTCGAGGTTCAGACTAAAATTCCTGAAATTAGTAGAATGAAGGAATCCGATTCTTGGGTCAAGATGAGTTTTGTAAATCTCGCTTAAAGTCGCGATATAAATTAAAGAATTTCCGAAACTTATTAAGGCATTGAGTCTATTCTTTGGCGGTTGTCTTGAACGCCTATCAAAGGAGAAATCTTCGTTGTTCAGTATCGCGTCGAACGCTCCGTAATAAATATCTCGACAGTTGCCTTCCATTCCCATAAGTTCCTGGACCATTTCGACTTTCTCAATATTTTTCTTTATCCTTTCAATGTTTTCAATTCTTTGTTTAAGATCAGAGCCTCTGTTATTATAATATCCAAGCACTTTAAGAATACTTTCAATCGCGCCCTCAACAAATTTTCTCGCGAGTTCAAGTCTTTTTTCTTTATCCTGATAAAAAGTCGCTTGCGATAAAATAGTACAGCCGGAATTGTTGTGTTCTCTCGGATAAAAAGTTCCCGAATAATACCCATAGTAATTGAAGAAGTGTAGTAGAATTCCTTGCTGTGAAATGAAATCAAGGAGTTTTTTATTAATTGAAACTTCTCCGAATATAAGAATTTCATGTGTGTTTTCTACGGGGACATATTTCCTTTTGCCGTCTTCTGTCTCAAAATAGAGGGTGTTTTGTTTTCTATGTAATGTTCCGTTTGAAGTAACATATAAACTTCTCATTTGTCCTCCTAAGTAAAACAGAATTCAAAATACGCGCATTTTCCGCAAAATTTTGTCCTTTTTAATTCCGGAGGGGTATCGAGTGAAATCAGTTCTTCGGTTTCCTTCACCAATTTTTTTATTTCTTCTTCTAATTCCGCGTC
>CAYWUC010000129.1:0-1580 GCA_964461395.1 uncultured bacterium | reverse complement strand
CAACTCCATTTTATTTAGGTTTGACCTGAACTAAATTATGATAAACATCCTTTATTTCTGCAACTATTAATCAATTTTAAAACTAATAGGAAAAAATAATTTGTCCGTCCTAAATAACCTTTTCGATCGACTCTATCTCACCTATTCTTTAATAACTATCAACTGAATCGATGTTAGAAATCGAAAACCCCAATACACCTTTTTCATCCGATAAAAACACATAATCGTGCACCACCTCAACCGAGTTAACATAATCGGACTTATCCCAAACCGAAACCTCATCCGGAAAAATAGGTTCCGATATATCTATTATCTTCAGCCCCCCTTCCTCATTCGCTACAAAACAATAATCCCCGGAAACTTCCAAATCTACAGATTTATGTTTCGTTGGGATGAAAGAAATCTGTTCGGGATTGCTTTTATCTCTAATATCGAAAATCCTAACACCTCCCGTACCATCCGCGATATACAAATTAAGACCCTTTATATCAATAGAATAACTATAATCCATCGATTCTATTACAGAGATTTTACTCGGAGCAGAAGGTCTCGAAACATCGAATATATGAACACCATCCTTACCTGCAATCAGAAACGCGTACTTACCTACAACTCTTATATCCGTATAAACGGCATTTTCCTTATACTCTCCAATCTTTTCAAAGGAAAGATAAAGAGAGAACAAATCAAAAGGTAATAATATTGCAAACAAAAGGAAAAAGAATATTTTCTTCATAACTTGATGATACAAATAATACCAAAAAAGTCAATATTTAACTTGGAAAATAGAAAGTAGGGAGTAGAGAGTAGTTAGCAGTTAAAAAAACTTTGTGCTCTTTGTGGTTTAATTCTTTTTTTGACTTTGGACCTTAGACTTATATATATTCTTCGCGGTCTTTGTGTACTTTGTGGTTCAATTAGTTTTTTTTGGGGATAGGGAAGGGATTCTGGCTACCGACTACTGGCTTCTGACTTCTTTTTCATAAATTCTTCTTTATAAAAATATCGAACATATGTATACCGAAAACGGAAACGATACTTACTATTATACCGGCAATAGTAACTCCTAAGATCACAGCTGAGAAAGATTTTCTTTTTTTCATTTTAAAAAACCAGGCTCCGAGAGTTCCGGTATAAGCGCCTGTGACCGGCAATGGTATTGCCACAAATAAAGCTAAACCAAGATAACCGTATTTTTCTACTTTTGGACCCACTTTTCTCCGGGTTCTTTCTAGAAAAAAATCGAAATATCTCCTGTATAATTTCACCTTCATCAACAATTCATGAATAAAAGTAAGAAATAAATAAAAAATGGGAAAAACTAAAATATTAGACAAAACAGCAATCGGAAAAACGACTGATAAAGGCAATCCGGAAGAAAGTCCCACAGGTATGCCACCACGAAGTTCCGAGATAGGAAGAAGAGAAAAAATGACTACTTTTAAAATAGGGTTCATTTAACTCCTTAAATATGGAGGCGAGCGGAGTCGAACCGCTGACCTCCTGCGTGCAAGGCAGGTGCTCTACCAATTGAGCTACGCCCCCAATAATAAAAAAATGGGCCTAAGTGGAATCGAACC
>CAYWUC010000128.1:0-1804 GCA_964461395.1 uncultured bacterium | reverse complement strand
TTTCGTGGTTAAATAAATTAGTTTTTTTCTGTGTTATTAGTGTGATTTGTTGTCTCTTTGTTTTTTTATTCATTTTTGAACTTTGATTTGTAATTTTACATTTTGATATTTGATTTTTGAATTTAGCGGCTTTGCCGCGCTATGTTAAGATTATCTTCGTAAGTCCGAGAAGGGCAAAGAAGCCGAATACGTCGGTTATTGTCGTAAGGAAAAGGTTAGAGGTAAGAGCCGGGTCAATATCCATCTTATAAAGGATAACAGGCAGAAGTACGCCAAAGAGTGCCGCTGCCAGATGGTTTAATATTAGAGCGAGTCCGACCACCAATCCAAACATAGGGTTCCCTTTCCATATAAAGGCAATGAGAGCAGTCCCCAGTCCGATAGCAATACCCGTGAAAAAACCAACTACAATCTCTTTCCAGAGTAACCCTTTAACGTCCTGATACTTTATCTCTCCCAGAGCTATAGCTCTAACAATTATAGATAAAGTTTGTGTGCCTGCGCTTCCTCCCATAGCCGCGACTACAGGCATAAATATTGCTACCCCAATAAATGCTTGAATAACGTCTTCAAAGGACCATACTACAGCGGCAGCAAGAAGAGCTGTTGCAAGTTTTATATAAAGCCAGGGAATTCTCGAAGCGAAAGAACGTCTCGGAGGAAAAAACGCGGACTCGATATTACGAAGACCCCCGAGGTACTGGATATCTTCGGTTGCTTCCTCTTCCATAACATCGATTGCGTCATCGACTGTAATAACTCCGATGAGTTTTCTGAATTCATCGACAACCGGAACCTGCAGGAGGTCATAATCCGTGAATATTGGGATAACTTCTTCCTGATCGAGGTCTGCCGGTACTGAATATATGGGTTTTGCCAGATCTTTCAATATTTTTTCGGAATCAGAAGTTAAAATCGTCCACGGAGTTATATAGCCTGAGAGACTCCCTTTATCATCGATAATATAAATATATTTGAATTCTTCTTGTTCTCGAATCTTTCTGAGTTTTTCTTGAGCGGTTTTTACGCTATCTTCTCCGTTTAAAGAAAGGAAATCGAGAGTCATAATCCCAGCGGCTGTTTCCGGACCAAAGCGCAGCAGGGCTCTAATGTGTTCGGCTCTCTTGGCTTTATTTAAAACGGTATCTCTTCTGTGTTCTCCTACCTCCCCTATGAGATCTACGGCTTCATCGATTTCTAAGGTATCCGCGATTGCCGATAGAGTATCCGCATCGAGAGCTCTAATAATCACTTCAAGAGAATATTCATCCACTTCCGGTATAAGCTCGGCTTTTTCCTCGATTGTTAAAAGCAAAAAGATTTTATTTTTTTTATCTTTAGGTAAATGATCTAATAAATAAATTTGATCCGTTAATTCTAAAGCGCAAAAGTAATCCCTGATAGGCTTTTCTTTGCCTTCGGCTATAAGCAAATTCAAATCTTCCGTAATATCTGAAATTTTCTTTTCTTCTGTCATCTTTTTTCTCGCTTTACTAAAACTTTTTTGACTTTTCTTTCATCGGCGTCTAAAATAGTCATTTCTATTCCTTCTGTTCTTATTTTCTGGCCTTCTCTAGGTATTTCTTCCAACTCTCTAACAATAAATCCCGCAAGCGTATCTTCTTCAGTCTTAATTCCAATTCTTTCCGGTCTTATTTTCCCACTTACTATAAAAACCCCTTCTTCGCCTTCTCCCTTACCTATCTGGCTTTCGAAAATACTAAAAAGAACATCATCGGTAGAAACGAAACCTTCAGTCCCGCCGTATTCGTCAATAACAATCGCACAGCCAATTTTATCTCGG
>CAYWUC010000127.1:0-3958 GCA_964461395.1 uncultured bacterium | reverse complement strand
TTAACGATAATATTTTTATGACAGTCCAAATAATGAATGTTTTATTCAGAAAAATTTAAAATTAAATAATAAACCTGACAGACCAAAACATGACATTTAAAAGGTTCTTTTTTTACAAATAAAAGACTTTGCGACTTAGTGTCTTCGTGGCTATTTTAAAAACTTTCAATCCTCTTCATAAGGATAGAATCTAATCCAATCGATCCGATAGATACATTCTATATCTTCTTCCGGAGGACCGTTAATCCAGTGTTCACTCGACCAGAAATTAAACTTAAGCTGGTATTCGGAATCGATAACGACATCATTTTCGCTGTAAGTGTAGGTTAAAAGAATCTCATCGTCCACAAACCACCTGATATACAGAGGAGTGATTTCGAAACCCCAAACATGAAAATCCTCAGACGGATTAAAATCCAGCTCGATATCGGGATTGGTATTAAAACTACTAAAGCCATCCGCGTGTACAGCAAAATGAGCCTCTCCCGAATTGCTGGCAAAAGTATAGGTTAAAAACTCTATATCTATTTCCTGTTTGGTACCGCTCCCATCACCCCAATCGATAGTATACATAGAATTTAAAACTCCCGGCACAGACGAAGGTTTTAATCGTGCTTCCCAACGCCCATATAAAAATTCTTCACGCGTCTGTATAGCGGAACTCAAATAACCTTCTTCCGAGTCGTTTATAAAAATTAAATTCAGATACCCATTCTCAAGATAGCATCTTTCCCGTCCGGTTTGCCCACCATGCTCAACCCATGTACCTATCTGCCAGACCGATTCGTCTATTTGTTCGTTATTAAAATTATCTTCAAATTGAACTTTCTCACCTATATCATTTAATTCACAGGATGCTATAGATAAAAAACAAAGAAGGTAAATAATGAAAAATCTTTTGCTCATCCATTAGCTCCTATTTATATTCTTTCTTTCATCACGCTCTTTTAAGCTTAATCTGCAACCACAATAATCCTGGCGGGTAAGCCCCAACTCCTTTGAAAGTTTAACGCTATTTATAAAACCGTTATCCTTTTTAAAATTAAACTTCTCGTAGACAACTCCATATTCTTCGCCGGCAATCTCCCCAGCCCTGTTAAGCATTTCGATCTTTTTATGAGGACTTATACTCATTACAGTAGTAAACGATTCAAAACCGATAGACTTACAAAATTCCGCGCTTTTCCTCAAACGAATTAAAAAACATTGAAAACAGCGGGCTCCCTGCTCGGGGGTATCCTCGTATCCTTTAATAGCATTTTCCCAATCGCCCGGATTATAATCACCTGCAGTAAAAGGTATATTATATTTTTTTGCAACCCATTCGGCTTCTTTAAGTCTACCCTCATACTCATCAGGGGGATGAATATTGGGATTATAAAAAAAGGAATACAGCTCGTATTCATCTTTGAGCTGTGAAACCACCCAGGCCTCATCCGGAGCACAACATATATGAAGCAAAAGTTTCCTAGACATATTTAATCTAAGTTAATTTAAGCTCAATATTCTGTCAAGTGCATTAAAAACACAATACGCTCCCTTAAAAGGCGCCAAATGCCCAGACAAAAGACCCAAGCACCTATGTTAATCTGTACTCGAATTTTTTACCCCTTGACAAAATTAAAAAAATGATTATAATTGCTTTACAAAACAAAGTTCTTTGTGAAAGGAGGAATAATGGCGGCAAATAATATAGGTATAATGATTAAAAGTTTCTATGGCGATAGTAGGGGCAGGGTATCATGAGGAGAGTTTTAATAACCGGAATAGGGATAATAGCTCCCAACGGCATAGGCAAGGATGAATTCTGGAAATCCAACGTCGAAGGTGTGTCCGGAATTGCCCGTATCGAAAAAATAGATACATCGCAGTTAGAAACAAAAATCGCCGGGGAAGTCAAAAACTTCGATCCCTCTTTATATATAGAAAAATCAAAGTTGAGAATCCTGGACCGTTTTGCTCATTTAGGAGTATCGTCAGCAAAAATGGCGCTCGATGATTCAGGACTAAATCTTGCTAAAATTAACCCTGAGAAAGCGGGGGTTTGTGTAGGTTCGGGTCTGGGAGGAGTTCTATTTCATGAAGAGCAAATCATGGAAATGAAAGAATCCGGCCTCAGAAAAGCCAATCCTCTGGGGGTAGTTAAAGTTATGCCTAATGCTGTAAACTCTCACATTTCAGTCGAGTTAGGATTAAAAGGCCCTAACCTGACAATCTCTACAGCCTGTTCTTCCGGAACTCATTCCATAGGAGAGGCGTTCAATTTAATACGCTACGGGAAAACGGATGTAATGATAGCAGGCGGCGCTGAAGCCCCTTTAACTCCTTTCACCTTCAGCGCCTATAATTCCCTCAGAGTTATGTCCCGGAATAATGATGACCCCGCAAAAGCTTCCCGTCCTTTCGATAAAGAAAGAGATGGTTTTGTTCTATCTGAAGGAGCGGGGTTTGTAATATTAGAAGAAATGTCTCATGCCCTGGATAGAGGCGCCGATATATACTCGGAGGTAATAGGATATGGGCTAAACTGCAGCGGTTACCATATAGTTAAACCCAATCCCGAAGGAAAGGACATGAGCGCTGTTATGAAATTAGCGATCGAAGATGCCGGAATCTACATTAAAGATATCGATTATATTAACGCTCACGGCACCGCCACAAGAACAAACGATCCGGCGGAAACAAAAGCCATAAAAGATGCTTTTGGGGACTACGCGTATAAAATACCCATAAGTTCGACAAAATCTATGACAGGACATACTATAGGCGCGGCAGGAGCGATAGGAACAGTTGTATCCGCGCTGGTAATCAAAAACGGGGTAATTCCCCCAACAATAAATTATGAAAACCCGGATCCTGAATGCGATCTCGATTATGTTCCGAATGTAGCCAGAGAGAGCGATGTAAATATTGCTTTAATAAACTCATTCGGCTTCGGCGGAAGTAATGCTTCAATTATAATTAAAAAGTTTACAAAATGAGGTATTTATCATGGATAAAAAAAATAATGAAATGATAGATAAAATTAAGAAAATATTACTTGAAGTGGGAACAAATAAAGATATCGAAAAAATTAAAATAGACGCACAATTAGAAAAAGACCTGGGAATAGATTCATTCGGCGCGCTTGAAGCCCTATTTTCACTGGAACAGGAATTCGGTATTACCATTTCAGATAGGGATTTCTCGAAAGTCAGGACAGTTCGTAATGTGGTCAACCAAATAGATGCGATTTTAAAAGGAGGGAAAATTGAAGAGGATAAAAAGAAGAATTTTCTCGAAAATCTACAAATCGATAAAAGTGAAGCGGAAAAGCTCGGCTTCAATCCTTATTATAAATTAATAGAAAGCAGCTTAGACAGAAAAATATCGATAGAAGGCAAAGAATTAATCTCATTGGGCTCGAATGACTATCTGGGACTTGCAAACGACAAAAGAATAAAAGAAAAAGCAAAAAAGGTATTGGAAAAATACGGAATAAGTATGTGCGGGACCCCCATAGTTGTAGGACAAACCGACATTAACAGGGAATTAGAAATAAAGATAGCGGAATTTTTAAAGCAGGAAGACGCTCTTGTGTTCCCTTCGGGATTTCAAGCCAACGTCGGCGTTTTTAAAACTTTATGCGATTCCGAAGATATAATAATTGCCGATAAATCCGCGCACTCTTCTTTAATCGAAGGAGCGCTTATGTCAAACGCATCTCTCAGATTTTTCCCTTTCAATGACACTTCCGCCCTGGAAAACATCCTTAAAGTTTCCCAGGATTATAGAATGAGGTTTATAGTCGTGGAAGGTTTATACAGTACGGAAGGCGCCAGTACACCACTCGATATAGTAAGCAGGTTAGCCAAAGAATATAACGCCTTTATTATTCTGGACGATGCTCACGGAGTAGGAGTTCTGGGAAAAGAAGGAAGAGGAGTTATGGAGAAATATGGTATTTTTAATATCGATT
>CAYWUC010000126.1:0-13741 GCA_964461395.1 uncultured bacterium | reverse complement strand
AGGAACAATCGATGTTACAGCATCCGAGAGTGGATGTACATGGGTAGCTACAAGTAACGCAAACTGGATTACGATAACAGACGGCAGTTACGGAGCCGGTAATGGAACAGTAGAGTATTCCGTGTCTCAAAATATGGGCTCGGAAAGAACAGACGAAATAATGCTTGCCGGCCAAAGGTTCACGATAACTCAGGACGCTGGTTCTTCCTCCGGCATTGTTTTGTATCCCAATTCTCCCAATCCATTCAGGACATTTACAACTATACGTTACTTTGTAGAAGAAGGAACAGAAATGAAACTCGCTGTATACGATTTAATCGGGAGAGAAATAAGAATTTTATTTGAAGGAGTAGTTACAAGTGGAACTTACAGCAGCGCAAACTGGGACGGAACAGACTCCCAAGGAAACACTGTAGAAAGCGGAATATACTTCTGTATTATCAGCGAAAATTCCGGTTCTCAAGATTCTAAAAAAATGATATTTTTGAAATAATGGAAAAATATAAATCTAGTTTTAAAAAAATATTGTTAACAACGATTTTTTTAAGTATATCGATCGTTTTCCCATCCTTGGCATCTACAATAAATAAAAATAACAATCTTAAACTAAATGAATTCGAATATTTCGAAACCTCGGGTCTTAATGTACTCGTTTACAGCAATTGGTACAATGAAAATTTCGATGACTCTAAAATGAGCGGAATCGAAATTATCCATCATGAAGTACGAACAGCTACAAACGGTGACGTACGGCTGGAACCCACACCCGAACAGTGGGACCCGTTCCCCAATCTAATAGAAAGAAAATTAAACAAAAAAGACAACAGTATTGAAGTATTATTAAACTATCCTGATTATGACTTTCACTTCAAAATAAAAGCAACCGCAAAAGACGGGGGTATCTTTCTTAGCGTCAATCTCGAAAAACCTCTCCCCAAAGAACTCGAAGGTATCGCTGGATTTAATCTTGAATTTCTTCCATCGGCGTATTTCAAAAAAGCTTATATAATGGACGGAAAAAGCAACACTTTTCCCCTCTACCCCACCGGACCGATGAAAAAAACAAAATCCGGTGAAACAGAACCAAAACCAATAGCTAAAGGAAAAACTCTCACGCTCGCTCCCGAAGACCCCGAGAGACGCATAACTATAAAGAGTAAAAATAACGAACTTTTACTATACGATGGTCGAAACAAAGCGCAGAACGGATGGTATGTAGTTCGCAGTCTTATTCCGGCAGGAAAATCCGGGAAAGTTATAGAATGGTTTTTAACCGCAAATACGATCCTTGAATGGACTCGAAAACCCGTAATCGGGCATTCACAGCTCGGATACCATCCAAAGCAAAAAAAGATCGCGGTAATAGAACTCGATAAAAACGATAAACCACTTAACACCGCCCGTTTATTAAAGATAACAAAAGAAGGAAAATTCATAGAAAAACATAAATCCGAAATAAAAAATCGGGGTAAATATTTTAGATACAATTATTTTACATTTGATTTCACGAAAGTAAAAGAACCAGGTTTATATTTAATAGAATACGGACAAGTCCGTACGAAACCCTTCAGAATTGCAAAAGACATTTACGAAAATGCGTGGTACCCAACACTCGATATTTTCTTTCCGGTACAAATGGATCATATGATGGTAAACGAAGCCTACAGAGTCTGGCACGGGGCCGCACATTTAGACGACGCCCTGCAGGCACCTGTAAATCATAAACATTTCGACATGTACGCGCAGGGACCCACAACGGATACTCCTTATAAACCTGGGGAACACATTCCCGGTTTAAATATCGGAGGCTGGTTTGACGCCGGAGATTACGATATTCGAACACAAACACATTATTCCGTGATAACAAATTTAGTTCTAATCTGGGAAAATTTTCATCCGACACGCGATGAAACCACTATAGATCAGAAAAAACACTATGTGGATATTCACCATCCCGATGGCATACCTGATATTCTTCAACAGATAGAACATGGCACACTGGCTCTTATCGCGCAATATAGAGCGGTTGGACACGCGATTCCGGGAATCATTTCATCCGATTTATCCGCGTACACTCATCTCGGAGACGCGCTAACCAAGACGGATAACCTTATATACAATCCAGAACTGGATAGTCTTGAATCAAACGGATACCAGAGCGGTACTCCCGATGACAGATGGGCTTTTACCAGTAAATCGACCGCCCTTAATTATGGTTCCGCGGCAGCTCTCTCAGCTGCTTCCCGCGCCCTGAGGGGATACAATGATAAACTGGCAGAAGAATGTCTCACCACTGCCAAAAAAGTATGGGACGAAGAACACAGGCACGAGCCTGATACATTTAAGAGCGGAAATACAACGGGTGGTCCGCTGGCATCAGAAGAGCTAAAGTGCGCAGTGGAACTTTTAATCACTACAAAAGAAGATAAATACAAAAAAAGAATAAGAGGATTAATTAAGGGAACTGAAGAGGAACGGCTGATTTTCTCTGCCATACCTCTCACCCGCGCTATCCCCTATATGGATAAAACTTACGAAGAAGAAATGAAAAAACTGGCAGAATCCAACATAAAGTTTATAGAAGAGATAGAGAAACAAAATCCTTACGGAGTCCCTATTTCAACCCGAGGCTGGGGCGGAAGCGGATTGGCTATGTTCCTTTCTATCTACAATTATTTTTTGCATAAAGCCTTTCCCGACTTAATCGACAGGGAATATGTTTTTAAAGGTTTAAATTATATTTACGGATGCCATCCCGGCTCAGATATTTCATTTGTCTCGGGTGTGGGTACAGATTCAAAAATGGTAGCATATGGAAGCAACAGGGCTGATTATTCCTTTATCGCCGGAGGTGTGGTCCCCGGAGTTATCATTCTGAAACCTGACTTTCCGGAAAACAAAGAAGACTGGCCTTTTCTCTGGGGAGAAAATGAATATGTCATCAGCGGTGGAGCGTCTTATATATTCCTCGTAAACGCCGCGAATGATTTGTTGAACTGATCCCAACAATTACAAAAAAGTAATTTAACCACTAAACACACTAAATTTGTTTTTTTACAATTCAACTATTTAACAATTCAATTGATCCGAAGGCTATGCTTTACTACTCAACTACCAGTATTTTCTTAGTCCGAACCGCAAACTACAGTCTCTTCGTTTACAGTATATGATAAGCTTTTTACAGTACATGCTCCTTCGGTATTATCCCAGTACTCGTTACCCAATTCCATACCAGATACCCAGAGAGTATCACTTCTATTGTACCTATCCCTTATGTAATCTACAAACAGTTTAAAATCAATCGTAGACGGAATTCTTTGTTCCCCCGAAATTCTGAACTGATGATAATCCCAATTGTCGAAACTATAATATTGGGCATAATCGTAAATGTTTTCATCATCAGTAATTACATCCTGGGCCACTATACCAACTCCCTCATGGGTAGGTCCCCAACCGAACCATATCATAACTTCATCGGTTATGGACCCTGAAACATTATTGCCTCCCGGTTCCTGCTCAGTCAACCAGAATTCAAAAGCGAGATTCCAGTTGTCTCCAATTGCGGTAAACACTATATCCGTACTAGCGTCAAAGGAATTTAGATCTTTAATTTTTATAGGAAAAAGCTCAGCTTCAGTTTGCGTACCCCAGGGTTTTGTGCCACATATAACCTCTGGATAATTCGGATCTGTATCGCCTGTTGAATCCCTATTCCATTCCCAGCCGTAACTATCATCAGTATACAATATAATTGATTGATCACATGCACTTGAATTACATGAAGTTCCCCAGTCGTTATTCAAGAGTATAAAATCACCATCACTTAGCTCAATCGATGCCCCACTTAAAGTGTCTTTTTCCTCTACCTGTGGAGCTGGAGGAGGGCCAGGAGGAGGGCCGGTGCTGGTCGCTTTACAAGAAAAAAGGAAAGAAAGAGCCATAAGAATAATTAAAAGTGATTGTAAGTAGTATTTTCTTTTATTTTTTAAAATTTTCATAAAACCTCCTAATTTATGTAAATTATAATACAAATTAATCTTTGTCAAGAGGTACGGTAAAAACACAGGCTTGACAGAGAAATGGATTTTAGTAGTATTAATCGTCGATTAATATAGAGAACAACTCAACTATCCTCATAAATTATAGATTCTCTAGATAACAAAGATAGTAAAGGAGGCATTTCGCATGAACAGAAAAATTCTTGCCAAAAGATTTTCAATTTCAGCAGCCCTAATCACACTATTGAGTGTATCAGCCTTTGGGCAGACCGATGATATTGTATACGGAGATTTGATTCAATTCAACGACAACGGCGCCTGGTGCTGGTATCAGGATGAGCGAGCAGTTGTTGACACCGTAAACGGCAAATTGATTTTAGGTTCCGATGCCAGCGATGACGGAGTGGGCGGTTCTCCGCGTGATGGTCTAATTGAGGCAGTTATCTACGATATTCAAAGCGCATCATCGGAAAAATTTACATTGGCGAATTTCAGCTGCGACGACCATAATGCACCAGCCTTCTTTGTGCGTCCCGACGGGAACTACATTGCCATGTACGCTCAACATTACGATTATTACAACAGCCGGTATCGAATTTACAACGGAACCGACTGGACTCCGGAACAGGTATTCGACTGGACTACCATACCTGGCGGCACGAACTACACCATCGCGTATTCGAATATGTATTACCTTTCAAGTGAAGGAAATATGTACAATTTCGCCCGGGCGAATAACCGCTGCCCTAATTTCATTTATTCTACCAACCTTGGAGACAACTGGTCTTTCGGGGGACAATTGAGCACAAACAATACGAGTTCTTACAATAAAGGATATTATAAATACTGTAGCAACAACTTTGACCGCATCGATTTTATCTGTACAGAGGAACATCCGCGAGACGGTTTAACAAGCATGTATCATGGCTATGTACAGAATGGAAAAACTCACAACACGTACGGCACGGTAGTCGACTCGAACACATTCGACCAGGCGAATATTCCTTCATTTTTAGATTTTAAGCTTATATTCGAGGATAACACTGAAATCGACGGTGATTATATGAGAAAAATCTGGAACGCCGATTTAATGAGATATGATGACGGCACAATAGCCGCTATACTAACATGCCGGATAAACAATGCCGTTAACGGCAACGACAATAGTATAGATCCAGACCACGCCTTTATTTACTGTCGTTTTGACGGCTCAAACTGGTCTTATACATACCTGGGGCAGGCCGGTAAGAAAATGTATCCTTCCGAAGCAGACTATACGGGATTAGGAGCTCTACATCCCAACGATCCGACTACTATATATATTTCGACACATATCGACCCCCGTACAGATATAGATATCACTTATCGTGAAATATTTAAAGGGGTTACTGCAGACAGCGGAGCAACCTGGACCTGGACGCCTGTAACGCAAAATTCCAATCAGCATAACTTCAGACCAATAATTCCTCAGTGGAAAGAGGGTCATACCGCTTTACTATGGTTTAGGGGAACATATTATCAAGCACAAAACTTTGATGCGGCTGTCGTCGGAATTATAGAAAATTCTTCAGACTCTACCGTGCTTATGAGCTATGTGGACGCAATGTTGGAAAACACATTTTTAGCAGATGGTTCAACTCTAAATCCAACCGGTCCGAATGACAATGCGGGTCCTGCGGACAACCAGTGGCACCAGAGGACTTCTTACGGAAACGGCAACTCGGTACTGACATCGGCTGAAATCGACTTTGAAGACGCGCCCGTTATCAAAACGCAAGCGACAGGTATCGAAGAGGGAACCTATGATATCTGGGTCAACTTCTGGGCAAACCCCGATGATGATTGGAGAATCAAAGCAGGACTCTCACAAGATAACATGCAAATATTCAGACAAATGGCTTGCAAACAGGTAATGAGTGAGGATCATGATACCGAGCTCGTATTGACAGGCGAAGACAATACTTTTCTCTATCAGACTTATCTGGGAAGGGTCACAATCGAAGCCGATGATACTCTGAATGTGTTTATCGACGATGAAGCAATCATGGTTGGCTCAGCAGATAGTGAAGTAGGCGATATTTGCCGAACATGGTACGATGGAATCAGTTATTCTCATCCCGGACAACACCCGGGAAACTTTAGTATAGTTGAACGCCAGGAACAAGCAAATCCTTCACTCGGTTTTACAATGAAACAAAACTACCCCAACCCATTTTACTCGACCACGGATATAAGTTATACACTATCCCAGAGCACTCATGTCAACTTAAAAGTATTCAATATGCTCGGACAAACAGTAACAACTCTGGTTGACCAGGAAATGAGTGCCGGCACTCATGAAACAAGTTGGGACGCTCATAATCTTTCCTCCGGTATTTATTTCTTTAAGATAACAATCGAAAATAACTCAATTACAAAGAAAGCGCTGGTGGCAAGGTAATTTAAAAATTTTGTAAAGCGCTTTAAATCATAGGTAAACAAAAAAGGCGAATTTAAAACCCCATGTCTTAAATTCGCCTTTTTCAGGAAATATTTTACCATAAAATTCACGAATATACTTTTAGCTCATAATATTTTTTCTGTGTATCAATACCTCCTTGTGAGATAAATTTAGGTGCGGATTGGGTATTTAACAACAAATATATTTTTCTCCTGTTTTCTCTGTGCTTATTTCTTTTTCAACACAATTATTTCTCTGTAGTACTACCGGTCGACTTTTTGTTTTTTTTGCAAAATATAAAACACAGCGCCCACCTATTACAACACCGAAATATTTAACCACGGAGAGCACAGAGCTTTTCTTTTTTTTACTCTGTGTCCTCAGTGTTTTTTTCTTTTAATACACAATTATCTCTCTGTATCCTCTGTGGTAAAATTGTTTTTTTGGGATGGGGTAGCGGTTCTACCGCGCTGGGTCCTCTGTGGTTAAAAAGTTTTAAGGACACTTGACAGAACGAGGAATTCACATTACTTTGTTAAGAATGTTAGGAAATGAAGGTTAAAAACAAAATGATTGAAATTTATTATAAATATGGAATAAATATATGAGTTTTTTAGATGATAATTACCTTTTAGAAAATGCAACCGCAAATGAACTTTACGTTATAGTCAAAGACCTACCGATAATTGACCTGCACAGTCATATCGATTTAGAGGAAATACTTAATAATAAACCGGTAAAAGATATCTGGGAAGCGGAAGGCGCGTCAGACCATTATGTTTGGGAGTTAATGCGAAGGAAAGGTATAACGGAAGAAAAAATTACCGGAAAAGCGACAAACAGAGAAAAATGGTATGCGCTCGCCGAAGTTTTCCCGTTTTTCGCCGGCAATCCGACTTATGAATGGATACACCTGGATTTAAGAAGAAGATTCGGCATACAGGAACTGATATCGAAACAAACAGCAGAAGACGTATGGGATAAAACCTCCGCACTTTTGGAAGACGATTCCATGAATCCCCAAAACCTACTAAAATACATGCGGATAGAGTTTATGTGTACAAGCGATGAGCCCATCTCCGATTTAGAACTTCATGAAAAAGCAAAAAAAGAATTTGATAAACCTTTAATATTACCAACCTGGCGTCCGGATAAAGTAATGCACATCGAAAACAAAATCTGGAAAAGTTTTCTCGAAGAAATGGCAAACAAAACAGGAGAAGATACAAGTAAATTAGAAGGATTGCTGTCCGCTTTAGAAAAAAGGCATACATATTTCCATAAACATGGATGTATATCGAGTGATCATGGAATGGAAAAACCATATTCTTATCCAATATCAGAAAAAGTCGCCGCCGACATACATAGCAGGGCTTTCCGGGGCGAAAAACTTACAAGCAAAGAAATAAAATCCTACAAGGCATTTATATTTAACGAATTAGGAAAATTAAATAAAAAAAGAGATTGGATTACTCAACTACATATAGGCGGAGTCAGGGATTATAGAAAGCATTTATTCGAAACTCTCGGCACCGATTCGGGAGGAGATATATCAACTCAAAACGTCGATTTCGCTACAGGGCTTAAATACTTCTTAAATGAATTCGCGGAAGATATGAAAATTATAATTTACTGTCTTGATCCAACTCATCTGCCTACTATAACAACAATTGCAAGAGCTTACCCTAATGTGATTTTAGGAGCTCCCTGGTGGTTTAACGACAGCCCTTTCGGAATGGAGATGCACTTAAAGTATATCAGTTCCGTCGACCTTATTTCTAACTGCGGAGGTATGGTGAGTGATTCTCGAAAAATCTTATCCTACGGGTCCAGAACGGAAGTGTTCAGAAGAGTTTTGTGCAACGTGATCGGAAAAATGGTTGAACTGGGACAAATCCCTAAAGTAACAGCTCAGAATCTGGTGGAAAATATATCTTATTATAGAGTAAAAGATCTTGTTCAATCTAAAACAGAAATAAACAATTCTTAATCCGAAATTTCAATCAGTTAACATTTAGGAGAAGCTAATATGGACTCATCACAAATTTTCAATATAAAAGGAAAAGTGGTTGTAATTACCGGAGGAGCAGGAGTTCTTTGCTCCGAAATGGCGAAGGCTATCGGCGAAAGAGGAGCAAAAGTTGTTATTCTGGACATTTCTGATAAAGCAATGAAAAATGTAAGTGAAGAACTGGACAAAAAAGGTATTGAGAATCTTACTATAAAAACAGATATTTTAGATAAAAACAGTCTTAAGGAAGCAGCAAAAACAACTTTAAATAAATTCGGTAAAGTCGATATATTGATAAATGGAGCGGGAGGAAATAAAGCCGAAGCAACCACAAGCCCCGATCTATCATTTTTCGACCTTCCGGAAGAAGCCGTAAAATGGGTGTTAGATTTGAATTTTATAGGAACATTTATGACTTCGCAGGTTTTCGGAGAATATATCGCGAGTAAGGGAGAAGGAGTAATTCTAAATATATCTTCGATGGCAGCATATTCCGCTCTAACAAAGGTTCCGGCTTATTCCGCGGCCAAAGCGGCGATAAGCAATTTTACTAAATGGCTCGCCGTACACATGTCCAAAAACTACTCGGATAAAATACGGGTTAACGCCATAGCACCCGGGTTTTTCTTGACAGAACAAAACCGTTATTTATTATTGAATAAAGATAATAAGACTCTTACAGAAAGAGGAAATAAAATTATCAATCAAACTCCCATGAAAAAATTTGGAGACCCTCAAGATCTTATTTCCACGGTTCTCTACTTAATCTCACCCGGATCCGAATTTGTTCATGGCACAATTATTCCTATTGACGGAGGATTCTCAGCATTCAGTGGCGTCTAAACACTAAAACATATATAATTAATTTAAATAAGAACTTGCGCCCGGAATAATTTCTCTTATGTTATATTTAGCTAACTTGATCTAATAGAATTTTAAATTATTATTTATGTAAAACAGCCTAAAGGAAGGATAAAAAATGGAAAAACAAGAAATAGGGATAATTGGTTTAGGTGTAATGGGACAGAGTCTTGCCCTAAATATGGAACGGAATGGTTTCAAAGTGGCGGGATTCGACTTAGATGCAAAGAAGAGAGAGCAATCAAAGAAAAAATTCGCCGATAAAAACATTATCATCTCATCTTCAATAAAGGAACTCGCGGATATACTCGAATCTCCAAAAAAAATTCTAATGATGGTTCCAGCCGGGAAAACAGTAGATTCAGTAATCCAAGATGTCAGCCCTTATCTTTCTCAAAATGATATACTAATAGACGGAGGGAATACCTTCTTCAAACACACCGAAAGAAGAGCAAAAAAAGCAGAAGAAAATGGTCTTCTTTATATAGGAACCGGTGTAAGCGGCGGCGAGGAAGGAGCGCTCAAAGGACCTTCTATTATGCCGGGAGGACACAAAAAAGCTTATGATGCTGTTTCTCCCATACTTACAAAAATCGCGGCTCAGGTAGGTTCCGACCCCTGTTGCGAATACATCGGAAAGGGAGGAGCGGGACATTACGTCAAAATGGTCCACAACGGTATAGAATATGCTATCATGCAAACCATTGTGGAAGCGTACGACCTTATGAAAGAAGTACTTCATCTAAGCCCAAAAGAACAATCCGCACTTTTCTCAAAGTGGAACGATGACGTTCTGGGCTCATATCTGATAGAAATCACAGGGAAAATCTTAGCTAAAGTAGACGAAGAAACCAATAAACCTCTCGTCGATTTAATTCTGGATGAAGCATCCCATAAAGGCACAGGAAAGTGGACATCTCAGAACGCGATGGATTTAGGTGTACCTATTCCTTCGATAGACGCGGCTGTGCAGGCAAGATTTATTTCAGCTTATAAATCTGAAAGAATGGAAGTCTCCAAGAAGCTGACAGGCCCATCAATCGAATTCGCCGGAAGTAAAGATACTTTTATAGAAAAAATACACGAAGCCCTATACGCGTCTGAGATTATAGCTTATGCGCAGGGCTTTTCATTGTTAAGTATAGCTTCCAAAAAATACGGTTTCGACTTGAATCTCGCGAATATAGCGAAAATATGGAGAGGAGGTTGTATAATCCGTTCCAAAATCCTGGAAAATATTGCTTCGGCGTACAAAAACAATCCCGAACTAATAAACTTATTACTCGAGGAACATTTCAGCGGAGTTCTAAATCTGAGACAGGATAATTTACGTAAATTCGTCCAGATGGCAAACAAATGCGGAATTCCGTGTATTGTAACAAGCGCGTCGCTCGCGTATTATGATAGTTATAGAAAAGAACGTCTTCCCGCGAATTTAATACAAGCACAGAGAGATTATTTCGGGGCTCATACCTACAGAAGAACAGATAAAGAAGGAATCTTTCATACTGAATGGTAATTGGAAAAGGATTAGATGCAGGTTATCTCTCTTCTGAAGAAGTAACAAATATTTCCTCAAAAGCTCTATCACAAATAGACTTTTCCGATAAAAAAGTACTTGTTATAATACCCGATCATACACGCACTGCTCCGGTTAACCTTTTTTTCAAAACGATATTCAACCTGATAGGAGAAAAAGTCGAAAAATTAGACTATCTGGTCGCGCTCGGCACCCACCCCCCAATGACAAAGGAACACATCTTAAAACATATTGGAATTTCAGAAGAAGAAAAGAAAGAAAAGTATTCGTCTATCGATTTTTTCAATCATAAGTGGGATGACCCGAACTCTCTAACGACAATCGGTACGATACCGGCTGATAAAATCGAAGAAGTTTCTGATGGACTGTTAAAAGAAAATGTCGAGGTACAGATTAACAAAATGATTTTAAACTATGATATTCTGATCATAGTAGGCCCTGTCTTTCCTCACGAAGTTGTAGGTTTTTCCGGAGGAAACAAATACTTCTTTCCCGGCATTTCAGGCCCCGAGGTATTACATTTCTTTCACTGGCTCGGAGCTCTGATAACCAACCCGGAGATTAACGGAACAAAAAAAACTCCGGTCCGAAAAGTCATCGACATTGCTTCTTCCTTTATTAAAAATAAAAAACTTTGCTTTAGCCTCGTTGTAAAAGACAAAAAACTAAAGGGTTTATTCATCGGCGCCCCGGAAGAAGCCTGGTCAAAAGCTGCGGATCTCTCGAAAAAACTTCACATAATTTATAAAGATAAAAAATTTAAAAAAGTGCTGGGAATCGCCCCGAGAATGTACGATGACCTGTGGACGGCAGGTAAAGTTATGTATAAACTTGAAAACGTGGTGGAAAAAGGCGGAGAACTTATTATATATGCTCCTCATATAAATGAAGTTTCCTATACACATGGTAGGATTCTCGATAAAGTCGGATATCACGTACGAGACTATTTCCTCGCTCAAAAGGATAAATTTTCTTGGATTCCGGGAGGAATAAAAGCGCATTCTACTCACGTAAAAGGGATTGGCACTTACGAAAATGGGATAGAAAAACCAAGAATAAATGTGGTTATCGCGACAGAAATACCTGCGGAACGATGCAGGAAAATAAATTTAGGATATAAAGACTATAAGTCTATCGATATATCGAATTGGGAGGACAAAGAAAACGAAGGGATTCTTCTTGTCCATAACGCAGGAGAAATACTATACCGTTTAAAATAAAAAATAGGTGAGGTTGAAAGTGAGTAAAAATAAAAACGTAGTTGTAGCACAATCAGGCGGACCTACTCCGGTAATCAATAATTCACTACGAGGCGTAATAGATGCTTGCAAAAAAATGCCGGATAAATTCGGAAAAATCTACGCCGGATTTCACGGAATCGAAGGTGTATTAAAAGAAGAATTATTGGACATCAGCGCTCAAGCCCCTGAAGAAATAGATCTTCTTAAAAATACACCCGCGGCGGGCTCGATAGGAACCTGCCGTTATAAACTTAAAAGCAATCAACAAGAAGATTTTGAACGTATAGTCGAAGTTTTCAAAACGCATAAAATCGGATGCTTTTTCTATATCGGCGGAAATGATTCGATGGATACCGCTAACAAAGTGGGCATCCTGGCAAAAGAAAAAGGTCTCGATCTTATCGCAACCGGAATACCCAAAACAATCGATAATGATGTCGGCGATTCCGAATTTGAACTAATAGATCATACTCCCGGATACGGAAGCGTTGCCAGATACTGGGCTCTCTATACACAAAACGCCAACGAGGAAAATATGGGATCATGTCCAAGTGATCCGGTACTTGTAGTTCAGGCTATGGGTAGAAAAATCGGTTTCATACCAGCAGCATCGAGGCTTGCCGATCCCCAGAGAAAAATACCCTTACAGATATATCTTGCTGAGAGCGGACTTAATCTTTCTGAACTTGCAGACAATGTTAACGACCAGTTAAAAAAAGAAGGAAGAGCAATAGTTGTAGTAAGTGAAGGCTTTCCGGTTGGCGATCTTGGAGAGAAAAAGGATAATTTTGGACATACCGAATATTCATCAAGTGAAATTACAGTCGGACAGATAGTCACTAACTTCCTGAACAAGGTAGGACTTAAGGTTAACGGCGCTGCAAGAGGACAAGTTCCGGGCACAGACCAGCGAAATGCTATTGTTTACGCTTCTAATGTCGACCTCGAAGAAGCATATAAAGTAGGAGAAAAAGCCGCTTCTATCGCCGCGGAAGGGGAATCGGGTTACATGGCAACAATCCTCCGAAAAGAGGGCAGCAATTACGAAGTTTACTACGATAAAGTGCCCCTGGAAAAAGTTGCCAATTCGGAAAGATCCTTCCCCGAAAACTGGATTTCTGATAGCAGAATCGATGTAACAGATGACTTCATAGACTATGCAAAACCTTTAATCGGTGAAGATTGGGCTCGTATTCCAATAGAAAACGGAATTATGCGTTTCGCTAGATTCAAACCCATATTCGCGGAGAAGAAACTAACGAAATACACACCGGAAGCTTACAGATAAAATCACTAAATGCAAAAATCAAATATCAAAATGGAAAATGACATATCAAAGTTCAAAAATTAAGAAAAAAAGAGAAGTAACGAATTACACGAGTAACACAAATTTTTTTTGGGGTAGGGATGAGATCATTTTGCATTTTTATTTGTCATTTTGCTTTTTAAATTTCAATATTTGATTTACTATAAAAACGAAAATAAATGAGCTATGTTTAAAAAAAAGAGTTTAGTAATAATACAAAAATAAGGAGAGTATATGATTAGTGAATCTCAGAAAGCATTAATAGAATTCAAACCGAAAACTAACTTTTTCGTAGGAATAGATTCGGATGGCTGTGTATTCGATACAATGGGAATAAAACAGAG
>CAYWUC010000125.1:0-2349 GCA_964461395.1 uncultured bacterium | reverse complement strand
AAGAGAATTAGCCACAGCAAGACCAAGGTCATTATGGCAATGCACGCTTATAATAGCACTATCTTTTATCTTGTCTTTCAAATAGCTAATCAGTTTGGAAAATTCATCGGGAGTTGTGTATCCAACAGTATCCGGTATATTCACAGCTTTCGCTCCGGCTTTTATTACGCTCCGGCAAACTTTTGCAAGAAATTCCGGTTTTGTTCTTGTAGCGTCTTCTGCTGAAAATTCTACGTTATCCGTATATCTACAAGCGTACTCTACACCTTTCACAGCCGCCTCAAGAACTTCTTCCTCATCCATTTTGAGTTTATGTTTCATATGAATATCGGATGTAGCTATAAAAACGTGAATTCTAGGCTTTTTTGCGTGTTTAAGAGCCTCCCAGGCTCTGTCTATGTCTTTTTCTCTAACTCTGGCAAGACTGGCTACTTCCGGACCTTTTAAAGCTTTTGAAACCTCTGTTATGGCTTCAAAATCTCCTTCTGAGGCGATAGCAAAGCCGGCTTCCAAGCAATCGACATTTAGCTTTTGTAAATGTAAGGCTAATTTCACCTTTTCATCCACATTCATGCTAAATCCCGGAGCTTGTTCGCCATCTCTGAGAGATGTGTCAAATATATATACTTTTTCACTCATTTTGCCTCCTTTTAAGGGTTAAGGTCCATAAAAAACAAAAACAACAGTTAAACTCACTGTTAGGTAACTTTAGCCATCCTAAAAAGCTTTATTTCGCTAGAAATTATCCCCTTTTGATTTTTTGTCAAGGGCAACCCCTTAACGAGAAATTAAATATAAAAAATTAAAAAGTAAAATGACAAATAAAAATGTAAAAATTAAAAGTAATAGCCACAGATTTACACTGATAAACACTGATATTTTTTAGTTTTTTTACTAGAACCTGGGACCCGGTACCTAATTAGAGCCAAAGAGAAAACAGAGAAACACAGAGATAAAAAAATTTCTTTGTTTACTAAATCCAAACCCCTAACCAAAAATCAATCTCACACAAAGACACGGAGACACAAAGTTCTTACTTTTTATTTTTTCTTCGGAACCAGTTTTATATTATCCGAATTAAATGCTCGTCCTTTATTTTCCCCAATAGTCCAGTAACTATTCGGCGACATAGTCCATATAATCGGGTTCAGAGTCTTATAATCCAGCGCGCCATCCTTAACTGCTTTTTTATTTACCCAAACATTTTTGACTTTTCCTATGAACAATGTATGTGCTCTGGGATGTTCCTCATCTGCTTCCACCAAATCTACCGAATTCACAACTTCACATTCAATCGAAACAATGCTTCCGTCAATCATAGGGCATTTATCATTTTCACCGTAAAACACATCGAATACCTCACTTTTGTCGTATTCATGTCCAGATACCATGCCAACGGCATCGACCCGCGAAAGTAAATCGACGGGAGGAATATTAATGCTGAAACATTTATTTTCCATTATAGCTTTATGTGTGAAATGTTTTTTTTGAATGGAAATTCCAAACAAATACGGATCAACTTCTACACGCGAGAACCAGGCACAAGTCATAAAATTAACCTGATTTCCGGATTTCGTTCCGATAAGTGAAACCGGAAGCGGCGGGTCATAATGCCTTGCTTCTACCTTTTCCATATTAATTTCCTCCTCTTTTAATGATTTTCCCAATACAACAAGATTTGAAAAAATACTAATTAACACCAATATAATCAAGATTGATTTTTTCATTTTACCTCCTTATTTTTAAAAGTAAATATTTAAGTTTTACTCTTATCCTTTTTTGCTTGAAATTATGGACGTTATCAAAAGACCTATGCCCAGTCCTGCGAATATAGATCCAACAAACGCCAGAGCGGATACCTGCAAGAAAAAGAATCCAACTCCTAAACCTAAAAGTAAACCTCCGCCAATTGCCCATGTACTCTTATCGTCTTTTTTATTTGCCATATAAACCTCCCTTTTTATTATTATATTATAAAGTTGTTTCTCCTTTATTATAAAAAAATCCTATTCTTTGTCAACATAAAATGTAGTTAATTAAACATATAAATGTGGTGGTGGGCTTTGTGTCCTTTGTGGGCTTTGTGTGAGATATTAGTTTTTTTAATGTTGGGATGGGATTCTGTATTCTGGCTCCTGGATTCTATTTCCTTGTTCTCTCTGTAAAATATTAGTTTTTTGTAATCCTACATACCTTGACAAAAGATAGGAACTCAATATTATTACACTCATATTTATTGGGGCCGTAGTTCAGCCTGGTCGGAACGCTGGCCTGTCAAGCCAGAGGTCGCGAGTTCAAATCTCGTCGGTCCCGTTTATCCCCTTGACTTTTTTCCATATTTCCACTAAA
>CAYWUC010000124.1:0-5724 GCA_964461395.1 uncultured bacterium | reverse complement strand
TGAAAAATTAGTAAAAAAATTCCCTGTGGCAATCGAACTTATAGATAAAGAAAGCAGAGAACCTGTAGAAGGGCACACAATAACAATCAACGCAAAAAGAGATACCGTTCAAGTATCCCAATTTGAAAACATTCATTCCTTTTCTCTTGAACCCGGCATGTATACCTCACACATCTCAGCAACGAACTATACGGATAAAAAAATCGAGATGGCGGTAAAAGGTGGAACGAGTACAAACCTTTACACAATAGAATTAAGTAAGATAGAAAAACCCAAAAAACCTGTAAAAGCTGAAGATTCCGTAAAGATAATAGATAATTTCGAGGAAATTAAAGATCAGGTAGAAAGCATAAGCATAAAATTCCCCCTGGGAGAGTTCAAACTTACCTCCAGAGCATACGGCATCTTAGATAGAATAGTCGAACTAATAAGAGACGATAAAGGTGTTAATCTAATAATTATAGGACATACCTGCGATATCGGAAGCTATGAATTCAACCAAAAACTATCCGAGCAAAGAGCAAAAAACGTCAAAGAATATCTTATAGGACGAGGCATATCGCCAGCTCAAATGAGTACGGAAGCTTACGGAGAAACAAAACCAATTGCCGACAACAGTACGGAAGAAGGCAGAATAAGAAATAGAAGAGCTGAATTTATATTGTACAGGATAAAAGAATAAATTTATTTAAATTTTTTATATAAGAGTTTAAACTTTAGGGAGTTACATTACTTTAAAGAAAAATTACGTTAAGGGAATATCTATAAAAAACCTTAACGCGTGATTACTTTTTTGTGAAAAAAACCTAAAAAGCTTGCTTTTTTCTCATATCTTGTTTATAATTAGTAGGTTACGGAAAGAAGGAGAAAATGGACTCAAATATTATGAGAATATCAAAAAGAATATTCGACGTTATACTTTCGGGAACCGGTTTAGTATTATCTATTCCCGTCTGGGCTCTTTCCGCTGCCGCGATTGTAATGGAAAGCGGCGGACCTATTTTTATAACTCAAGAAAGAGTTGGAAAAGGCGGAAAAATATTCAAAATTTTGAAATTCAGATCCATGGATAAGAAAGCACACAAAGAATCGCCAACCAACCATACTTTAACCAGAGAAAAAAGGACAACCAAAATCGGCAAAATACTCAGAGTTACAGCCATGGACGAATTGCCTCAATTGCTCTCCATTTTTAAAGGAGATATGAGCTTTGTTGGGCCCAGACCCATTCATCCGGAAGAGTTGAAAATAAATGGAAGCAAATATAGAACTCTTGAAGACATACCTGATTTCAACAAAAGATGTGCGGTGAAACCAGGATTAACCGGAATGGCTCAAATTTACAGAGGTAAAGACGCTCACCTTGAACAAAAACTAAAATACGATCTTCTATACTTAAAGAAACAATGTTTTATGCTCGACGCGAAACTCGTCATGCTTTCTTTCTATGTGACTATATTCGGCAGATGGGAATGATAAATAGATACCAGGTACCGGGTACCAGATTCTTCGAATCAGTTGATTAGTAAATTGGTTAATTAGTAAAAAAATAAAAAAAACTACAAGTACTACATGTAAAATAATAGTCAGGAGGTCAGGGAGTTAGAAGGTTAGGATGGAAACAATAATAAAAACTTCTGTGAACTCCTTGTGAGTACGAGGTAAATTTTAAAGAAAACCAAATAAGGAGGCTGTAAGTGAAAAAATATTTTATGTTTTTATTTTTCTTGTGCTGTATCTCTCTTAATTCCCAGATGTTACATTATAATTCTTATATAGATATCCCAACCGCCAATTACACGGACGGTTTTTTTATTAACACGGATATGAATCTCGCTACAAAGAGTGAAAGCGAAGTGGGATTCGACCCTAATATAGGAATAGAATATACTAAAGACCAATTCAATATGGCTTTAAAATGGTACAACGGAGCCGATTTCGCCTTCGACGTTTCATATCAAATTATTGAACAGAATGAAACGAGACCTTCTATTGCGATAGGCATTCAAGAACTGGCATTCAATAAATTTATTTCACCTGCCGGTTCGGAAGAAACTTACGCCGATGAAAGTTACGAAAACAGACCACCTGAAATTGCCTCGTTTTACGGAGTTGCCACGAAAGACCTCGGCAAAAACTTTGAAATAACTTTAGGAATCGGCAGAGGAAAATTCGTAGGTTACGGTCCAAGAAGCTTTTTCCCTAATACGGATGTTATCTTCGCCGAAGACCATGAGAACTGGGTAATTGGTCTTTTCGGCGGCTTAAAAATAAACCTAAACAGTCCTTTAAATATTATTCTCGAAGCAGACGGAAGAGACGGAAATTTAGCGTTTGAATACGAAACCGTGTTACTCAAAGGAATCCTCTACTTTACCAAGCTCGAACATCTCTTTACCGAAGAAGAAGATTCCCCCAACAGTGTTAGAATCGGATTGAACCTTTCATATAACCTGATGCCCCTGCGATAAACTCGGCAAACAGATTTTTCGAATCTAAGTCAAATCGTTAAATTGAAAAATAGTTAAATAGGAAAAAGATAAAAAAATTCGTTTTTTTATCTTTTATGGGTTGGGACGGACTATTCAACCATTAGACAATTCAACTATTCAACTTTGCTATGCCTACTTTATTGACCTCTTATAGAGCAACCTCGATCGCGTTCAATAACAAACTCAAATCATAAGGTTTCCCTATAAAATATTTAACGCCTGCTTCTACCATTTCTTTTCTGTATTTCTCGTCTGTCAAAGCGGTCAGAACGATAACTGGTATGTTCTGCGTGTAGACCAAACCTTTAAGATGTTTATAAAAGGTAAAACCTCCACCACCCGGAAGCAATAAATCGAGAATAATTAAGTCCGGTTCTTTTTCCCGCGCGAATCTCATCCCCTGATCTACATCATAAGCGACAGAAGTCGAAAAATTCGCTCTATGCAGATCCAGCGATAGCTTTTTCACAAAATCCACATCGTCATCGACAATCAATATCTTTCCGGCGCTCCCTCCTTCTCCCTCTTCCCCCTTCTCAGGTTCTATCAGGTGTTCCTCAATTCTTCCCAATAACTCCTGCGGATTGTAAGGCTTTTCTAAATACTCGGTAGCTCCTCCCGCGAGAGCTTTCTCTTTTGTATCGATATCATGAACGCCGGTAAGAACTATAACGGGGATACCTTGCGTTTCCGGCAAACTGTTAACATTTTCCAGAACCTTCAGCCCACCTCCCCCGGGTATATTCAAATCTAGAATAATTAAATCGGGAATTTCCTTTCTCGCGAACTGCACTCCCTGTATTGCATCTCCAACATTCAAGACATCATACCCCGCCGATTGGAGATGCCTTATCATCAAAACCGAAAGGTCATAATCGTCTTCGATTATTAATATTCTCTTTTTCTTCATGTTTTTTAGATACTACCAGCTACTCGAAATGCTTCCCATTATACGCCATTCATTATAATCTTCATATTCGAATTCTCCGTTATAAACGTTTCTCTCTATATCCAATCCCAGATCCATGAATCGTCCCACATATAAAGAAGAATTCAAGTATATGCCGTTTCCGGAAACATTATCCGAACCGGATGAAACACTGAACCCGATACCGTTTGTCCAGTTATCAAAAAACGTATAATTAGCTCCTAAATCATATGTCGTAATACTCTCTTTCAAATCAGGAAAACTGGACTCGGAGTAATCCATAGAGAAAGATAAGCTAAGAGGCATTGTGAAACTTACCTCATCGCTAATAGAATATGCTTTGGAAGTATAATTGTTTGCGTCATAAGTATCTTCGTAATCCTGGAAAGAAAAGAAAAAGCTTATATAATTAGTTATATCGGAAACATTAATATCATACCCGGTATTAACAGAGTACATATCACTGCTCCTATCCAGGCCCAGGGAATCATTTATTTCGCTATAAGGTGTGTAAGAAAAATCCAGGTACGGTAAATTTGTAAAATTAAATCCTATACCTAATTCAAACGAATTAAACGCAGTTGTAGAACCTTTTAAACCCAAAATATTATCCCTGTCGTTTGTAAGTGAACCGTAAAGAAACATACTTTTACTAAAAAAGTTTTGTTTTATTCCCGCTTCATATCCTAAAAAGTCATTACGCAGGTAAGGATTACCGAAAGACTCGAATCCGGGGCCCACAGTACTAAACGAGCCATAAATTTCGGTATCGTAAATATTAAGTCCGGAATTAACCGTAAAAGCGACGTCGAAAGCGCTGCTGAGTCTGGGGTTTAATAAATCTGTAATAAAGGACGGAACGTCTTCATAACTAAGCGCCGGCATCCTAACATCTCTTGTTACTTCTGTACCAAGGAGTTCCGATTCAATATAAAACCCCTCCTCAAGAAAATCCAATTTAAAATCGATACCTACAACATAATTTTCCATGGGTTTAACGATTTCGACACTATCCGAATCACTGTAAGCGGGGACGAATAAGGGATCCACTGAAGTCGTATCATCTGCCGAATGCATGAAAATAAAATGCACGTGAGGAGCCTCACTTTTCCCGAATCCTAAACTAAAAGCAGTTAAATCACGCTTATACGCGTATTCGGTATAAGTTGTATCCGACCAGTCGACACTTCTCTGCAATTGCCCCTTTGTCCCCTCCAGGTGAAAAATCCCGGGATTAAGTTCGACCACCCCACCGGAAACAGGTGCCCCTGAAAGAGAATAGGGAGAAAAATATGGGTAACAGGTTCCGAATTCCACATTGGAAATCATGAAAACAAAACTCGGAAGATTGACCTTATCCCTCAACATTTTCTCAGGTTGTATGCTTATACGATATTTATTAAGCGCCTGCAGATATTTAGATTCCAGAGAACTCAACTGGAAATCAAAATTAATAGGCATTTTATAGAAAGATACTGTAGGACTTACGTTAAAACGGACCTGCGAAGTCGGGTCCATCAAAGTATCTCCGTCTATATAATCATATTCTCCGTACAAACTTGCCGAACCTGAAAACTCGACGATATCAGCAGCGTAAAAAACAAGCGATACAAAGAAAAGGATTAATGCTATCTTTTTTATCATAAGTTTCCCACCAATTTATCTCTTTTTCTCAGGAGGATCCGGCGGCATCTGTATTCTATTCGTTTTTATAGTCGCGCCGTTTAACTTATTCCAGTTGCTGGGAGCTACCTGCTGCCACTCCTTACCGGAAACGTTTATTTTCCTTGAAGGCATCTTTGTTATTTTTCCGTCTACAACCTGTGTGATTGCAAGATTACAACTAACGGCATTCTTTTCTCCTTTAACAAGAAGAGCGCTTCTATCCTCCGATAAACGAAGTTTCACAGGCGAAGAACTGGGAGCCTGGAGATTCGTTACCTTAAATATCCTGGAGACTTTAGAACCGGGAACACTTCGATGCAATTCCACTTCGAATTTTGCCGTTCCCCTTTTGCTGCTCAATTTCAATTCTTGATTATTCGTTGAAAGTTTCTTTACCTCGAAGTTATCTTGTCCGCTCGATCCACCGGGCGCGGAAAGTCTTATTATATTGTCTTTACCCGCCATTTCGAATTTGTATTTTTTGCCGGTCGAGGCAATCTCAAAATTAAGATTTTTGCCTTGGGAACCTATCGCAAAGTAAATCTCGGGAGCATTTTTCATCCGGGTGGAACTTCTTACTCTTCCTCTCGTAGCGGCAGAAATCATAGGCATCCTGAACACATTTTTCATTTTAAGCGA
>CAYWUC010000123.1:0-7600 GCA_964461395.1 uncultured bacterium | reverse complement strand
GTGGTCATTATACCAAGACAATAAAGGAGTAACATTTCAACGATAATTTTATTTGGTGAAAAGTAATAAACCAGAGGGAATACAATACCGGCTCCGATTCTAAAAATTTTTCTTCTTTTTAATATCACTTATTTCCTCCCTTAATAAATTTATCTATCAGATTTTTTTGCTTTTTTCGCACAAATAATGCTTAAGTTGTTTTTTCGTTTTTTTGTAATTAAAATATCAAAAATCAAAAAGCAAAATGACAAATAAAAATGTAAAATCATTTTTTGCCCTTCAATGTTAAGATGCTTGAAGCGAAAATTTTGCTTATTTCATTTAATTCCTCTAAGAACCATTTGACCTGTTCAGGTGTTGCTCTTTTGCTGTCCCTAAGTAGAGTAATCCATAACTTGCTTTCATTAGTAGATTTAAGAGAATAATTGAAATAATTAGTGAAATCCTTCTTACTGCTCGCAGCTTGACCTTCAACGTAATTACCTAAAATACTTGTACCGCTGCGAAGCAATTGATCTCCAAGTCTTTTAGAAACATTGTCTTTAGGTAAGCCATCTAGAAACTCAATTAGCTTTAGGACGAAGTTGTATAACCTTTTTTTATATTCATTTTTGAATTTTGCTCTGTCATTTTCCATTTTCATCTTTAATTTTTACATTTTAATGGTTTTGCCGCGATATTAAGTCTTTAATTAAATCAATGTTTAAAAGAATCCCTACGGTTAAGAATATTAATACAAACGGAAGAAAAAGAGGCATGGAATTCCAGTAAAGCCATATCCAGAGCCCAAGAGCAGTCAAAAATATAGGCAAAAAAGTTTTCAGGGTTCGAGGACTTTTTTGAATCAGAAAAAAAGCTCCTATAGATATAATAGAGAATTTTGGGAAGAGATATAGCATTACCCCTGCGGAACATGCGGCTCCTTTTCCTCCTTTGAATTTTAAGAATAAAGAGTAACAGTGTCCTATTACCGCGAATATACCTGTTATCCCTACCCAGAATAAGTTTAAGTGAAATATCTTATCTGCTATGAGCATTGGTATTATTGTTTTGATAACGTCCAGTATGAAGGTAAGAATACCCCAGGATTTTCCGATTTCTCTTGCGACGTTTCCCGCGCCGGGATTGCCACTTCCTGTGTTTCTTATATCTACTTTTTTAAACTTTGAGATTATAACAGCGTTTGGAATAGAACCGAATGTATATCCTATGATAAGAGAAATTGTAACCTGTATCATCTAAATTAACCACATAGAGTAAAGAAATTTAATTTTGTTTTTTTGTTTTTTACCATATCCCAAACCCTAAATCCAATACCCTAAATATTATAGCGGGGGTGGGATTCGAACCCACGACCTTTGGGTTATGAGCCCAACGAGCTACCTAACTGCTCCACCCCGCGTCAACCATAATATAGTTTGCGCCTATTTATTGTCAACCCCCGGCTAAAGATTTTAAATTTCAAATTGTAAGTTGTAAATTGTAAGTTTTTTATTTTCCCTTCCCCCGGCTAAAGATTTTAAATTTCAAATTGTAAGTTGTAAATTTTAAATTGTAAATTGTAAATTGTAAGTTGTAAATTTTTTATTTTTTACGCCTTATTACCGATTTTTTAGCCGTTACAATCGATTTTCCTATAATATTGCCGAGAGCTTCCGTTTCTTTTATTGTATTTTTTATTCCATCGCCTTTCAGAATTTGTGTTCTTTCTATCAATTTTAACCAATACATCGATTCTCTTATCTCCTTTAAAACAATTTGCATTTTATGTATAAAATCCGCCCTACTTTGAGCTCCGCATGCCTCCTCGTAATTTGCTCCCGCAGAAGTACCTGAACGCAAAAGTTGCCCCTTAATATGATAGCCAACTGTATCCTTCTTTAATTTTCCGCAGAGCGTTATAATCTCTATACCGTAATCCAATAATCTTTCGGAAATCGCATCTGCTTTTTCTTTCATAGTTTAATTTTTGTTAAAAGTTCCAATTTAAAATTTCCAATTTGCAATTTCCAATTAAAATGTTATCTCTTAATCTTTTATGGGAATGTCAATCCTTAAATTCCTGTCTATCTTCGAGGGCTCTGGATAGAGTCAAATCGTCTGCGAAGTCGATATCGGTTCCGAACGGGATACCTCTGGCGATACGGGTTATTTTTAAACCATTATTTTTTAAGTTTTCTTCGATATATATAGCTGTTGCTTCCCCTTCTGTTGTGGGATTCGTTGCGATGATGATTTCCGTTACACCTTTTGTTTTTACTCTTTTTATTAAAGAATTTATGTTTATATCTTTGGGGTAAACATTATCGAGAGGTGAAAGCAATCCTCCCAGTACATGATATAATCCGTTAAAAGAATTAGAGCGTTCGATTGCGAAAACGTCCATAGGTTTTTCTACAACGCATATTACCGTTCTGTCTCTTTGGGGAGATGTACAGATATGACATAGGTTTTCAGTAGATATGTTACCGCATTTGTCGCAGAATTTAATTTCCGATAAAACCTTTTCTAAAGAATGTAGAATCTTTCCCCCCGCGGTGGGATTGCTCAAAATGTGAAAAGCGATTCTTTCTGCCGATTTTTTACCTATTCCCGGTAATGATTGAAGTGATTGTGTAAAACGAAAGAAAATGTTTGGTGGTTTCAAGATATCAAGTCTTGAATTCCGTCTAAAGGTAAAAATCCGATTGCTTCCTGCATTTTTTCCTGGAACATTTTTTTTGATTTTTCCTTATTCATGTTTACTGCAGCGATTATCAAATCTTCAAGCAGAGTTTTATCCTGGTCTTTAAGAAGACTGTCTTCAATATCGAGTTTAAGTATGTCTCCGTATCCGTTTCCTTCTACCTTTACCATTCCTCCGCCGCTTTCACTGGTTATTTTTTCCTTTTTAAGTTCCTCTTTCATTTCGTCGATTTTTTGCTTTAAATTTTGCATGTCAAACAAATTCTTCAGCATTAAATATCTCCTTTATTTTTAGGACCATAGAATTATCACGTAATTTTGTATCCCTTTTTTTTTCGTATGTTATTATTTCAATATCTATATCTTTCCCTGTTTCCTCTTTTAGAGCATCCCTTAAGAAATGAATATCTTCATCGAGGTGATTCTTGTGTGTCGAAGGCACTCTTATTCTTAGAATGTTATCATCAAAAGCAATCGGTTCCGCGTCTTTTAAAAACGCCTTAAGAAAATTTTTCCCTCCGGTACCATTTATTTTTTGCATTATTGTGTCCCAGAGTTCCTGAGGATTTTTCGCGGATTTAGTAACGGGATTCTTTTTTAAGGTGACTGATTGTTTTTCTTTTGTTTCATTTTTTTGTTCGCTGGATTTTTCCAAAGGAGTAGTGCCCTGTGACAATTTTTTTATTAAAGTATTTATATCCCGCAAGTTTGGTATTCTTGCCATGCGGAGTATTGCTAGCTCAAGATAGACGGGAGAATGAGGCAGTAGTTTTATATCTTTTTCTAAATCCGCCGACAAATTTAATACTGCCGTAATAAATTCTGTTGAAACATCTTTTGAAAGTTCTATCATTTGTTTGTCAGACTCGATAGGAGTAATGTTTTTGATTTCAAGTTTACAGAGTAATAGTTCTCTTAAGAATTTTAGCCAGCCGGATGTAAATTCTCTTAGGTCGTATCCTTTTTGGGTTACTTCCTCTACACTCTTTATAATTTCGGTTTCTTCTGAATTTTTGATACCATGGAACAACTTTAGATATAAGTTATCACCAATAAATCCAAATACGTCTCGGACGTCATTCGCGTTGATTTCTCCTTCTGAGTATGATATTAATTGTTCGAGCATGCCTTCCGCGTCTCTTATAGCCCCTTCAGCTCTGGAGGCTATAAGCGATAACGCTTCATCTGTCGCCTTAACTTTTTCCGAAGACACCAGTTCTTTCAATTTTTCGAAAATTTCTTTATTGCTTAAAGCCCTGAAATCAAACCTTTGGCACCTGGACAGGACCGTTTTCGGAACCTTTTGCGGTTCTGTAGTAGCAAATATAAAAATTATATGGGATGGTGGTTCTTCGAGAGTCTTTAATAGCGCGTTGAATGCTTCTTTTGTTAACATGTGGACTTCATCTATGATGTAAACTTTAAAAGCGGATTGTACGGGACTGTATGCTACTGATTCCCTGAGCGCTCTTATTTCATCTATTCCTCTGTTTGACGCGCCGTCTATTTCTATAACATCCACCGAATTACAGTTGGTGACGGATTTACAATTTTCACAATCGTTGCAGGGATTTTCGACTATCCCCTTTTTGCAGTTTACAGCTTTTGCTAAAATACGAGCTACGGATGTTTTTCCAACCCCTCTCGGACCCGAAAACAAATAAGAATGTCCTACTCTTTTCCTTTTAAGCGCGGACATAAGAGTTTTCGTTACATGGGATTGCCCCAGTACTTCGTCAAAATTTTGTGGTCTGTATTTTCTTGTTAAAACTAAATATCCCATAATTTTTAATCAGCCGCACGACTTGTTTTGCCTATAAATCTTTACCGGTACTACTTTAAGAAAAAGCTCCATCCAGGTATTCCTTCATCAGAGGTTAAGACTTCTTACCGCTGCTTCCTTCCGGACCTGACGGGGTTCAAAACTCTCCTCTATGGAGGGCCCAAACTTCAACGCTATCTTAAGAAGCCCATAGTAAAAAAACATAAACTCATGTCAAGTCAATAGCCCTGCTATAGCGGATTACAGGTATGGGGAACCGCTAGCGCCCCGCTATGTGCGACTGATGTCCTATATTAGTTCGGGATAACTAAGAAGTCAACCCCCATTTTAAACCCAGACACACAACACCCCAGGCTATTCGCTTTTAGCCATTTGCTTTTTGCATTGGGTTTATTTGTAGCAAATAGATTTGTGATTTTATAAAAAGGATATCAGTAGGATAAGAGTTTTTGTTTTGGTTTTTAGCTAATAGCCAAAAGCTAAAAGCCAAGAGCTATTTTTGACCTGCAACTTGACTATCTTATCGTTATATCTATTCTATCCGTTTTGTCCGCGCCGGATGATTTGTATCCGACGACACTTGTCATTGCTTTTTCCGGAAGTATTATCCGGTTCAGCAGGAAATTGGCGATTTTCTTTGTTCTTTCCATAGCTAAATTTTCGTTTCCGGAATAGACTATAACTCTGAGATGTTTTTTGATGTCTTTTCGTACATAATCCGCTGCTTCTTCGAGCAGATTGATGCCGCTTTCACTAAGAGCAGAGGATTCTTTTTCGAAGACGCGTCTTCCGTCTAACCGGACTACCGAGTTTATTTCTTCTTTCCAGTAAAGTCCGGAAACCCGAATTTTTTTGCCGAGTTTAAAAGAAGATTTATTTTCTTCATCGATTGTTCTTAAGTAGTAAGAATAATTTTTACCCAGGTCGATTGTTTTATTTTTCGAGTCTTTTCCCTCCCATTTTATTGTTTTTGGGGGGGTGCCTGTACCGGCAAAAGTCTTAAATACTTCTCCTGTTTCATCAGTTATTGCCAGTTCCCATTGTTTTATATTTCCTTCTATCGGGATATTTGATATCGTAATTGGCAGAGTTAAAATTGTGCCCATCCGGGGTTTTCTTATTTGTTTACTTGCGAGTATCGGTAAAGGAGTAGCATTTATTTCGGAGTGTTTCTGTAATTCCAAATCATATATATATGATCCTTTTCTTCCATATGGCTGAATAACTTCGAAGATATCATAATTTAATTCTGACGGTGGTTTTTTTTCGTCTATTTTTCCCAAGTATTCGCCTTTGATTACTTCTTTTGATATCTCTTCCTGGGCAAACAAGTTAATACTGAAGATAAATAAAGTTAAAACGATTATATTTCTTTTCATTCTTACTCCAAAACAAAGTTAAAGGTGACAATTCCGGTTTGCATAATTCCCGAACCTTTAAGAGCCGAGAATTTCCATTGTCTTACGCTATTTATTACCAGTCTATCCCATGAACCAAAACCGGAGGTTCTGGTCACAAAAATATTTTCTTTGACTGTTCCGTCGGGATTAACCGCGATCTGTACGCTTATAGTAGCGCTTAGTCCTCGTTTTTGAGCCCAAAGGGGATAAGGTGTAGATGGTTTATAAGTTATTTTTCTGGAAGATAGGGGTCCCGATATGGTTATTCTTGTGGTTGATTTTGATGGAGCCTTTGATATTTTTGCATTTTCTTTTGAAGAGGTTTCCTGAGTAATTTTATCTAACTCTTTAGTTGGAATCTTTTCAAGATCTACTGCTCCGCTGCCTCCCGGAGAGGAAACAAGACCTATTTTAGCATTTGGACTATAGGTTTGCTTATTGCTGATTTTTATCGCGGGTTTACTGATTATGTCTTCTGTTCCGCTTTGTCTGTCAGACGAAGCTACCCGGAGTATTTCACTGCTCCCCACCTCGGGGCCTTCTAATTTTTCGAATTTATCCAGATCGATACCTTCTGCCTGTGTGCGATCTAATTGCTTTTCGTCCAGGGCTATTCCTTTTTCACTGATTTTGGGAACTGGTGGTAGATTTTTGATTATTTTTTCAATTTCACTTTGATCTACGTCTTTTATTCCGTCATCTTTATGAGTGATTTTATCTTTTAGTGCTTTAAATATACTCTTTTGAGGCGGTATGGGTCTGGGTGAAGGGGCCAGAGTTTGATCTACAAATTCAACATTATCGATTCTGGTTAAAGTTTCGCTTGTTCTTTTTGTTTCATTAAAATAAAAGAAACCGAAGTGAAACAAGAGAGAAAACACCATTGTTACTTTAATTTTTGTATCAAAAAAGCCTTCCGTATAATCTATCATTTTTATCTCTGTATCGTAGCAATCGAGATGCTTCGTGCTCCGAGTTTTTTTGCCAGGGCAATTATATTCATAACAGTACCGGTTTCCAGTTCCTTGTCGGATCTTACAAGCACAATATTATCGGGATTTTGTCTAATTGTTTCTCTTAGAACTTTTGCCAACTCTTTAGTGGTAACTAATTCATTATTTATTGAAATCTCATTATCCGATGTGATTGTTATAGATATATTTTTTTCGGTGGGAGGTTCGACAGTAGTGGCTTCGGGAAGATTTACATGTAGCTTAGAGGATAGCATTATAACGGGAGTTAAAACCATAAGGGTTATAAGAATCGTAAAACTTACATCCGCGAGAGGTGTTATCATGATATTTGCTTCTTCTGTTTTTTCGGAAGTTATGCTTCTTTTTCTCATCCTTCTTTTCTCCTTAGGAGAACTAATTTTAAGGCTCCCTTTTGTTTGGCTATGTCTAATACGGTTACTACTTCTTGTATTGGTATGGAGGGATAAGCGCTGACAACCACAATTCTGGATACACTCCTGCCGAGGAGTTCTGCTATTCTGTCGGGAAATTCTTCCCTTTCGATAAGTTTGTTATTCAGTAAAATTCGATTTTGAGAATCTATATATATGTTTGCTTTTAGTTCTGTATCATTCGCGGCCGAGGTTCCCTGAACAAGAGTAGGGTTTTTAACAGATATTCCGGACATAAAAATAGCGGGTGCTGACATCATAAAAAATAGAACCAGCAATAAAGCCACATTTATCATTGGGGTGATGGGTATCTTCCCCACAGAATCT
>CAYWUC010000122.1:0-9693 GCA_964461395.1 uncultured bacterium | reverse complement strand
ATATCGAATAATCTACCGAGTAAAACATAAAAAGGTGTACCCGGAGGATGCGGAACACCTAATATATGGGAACAGGCAATAAATTCTCCGCAATCCCACAGAGACACCGTAGGAGCTATGGTATACAAATAAATACTTATTAAAACACTAAAAACAGCGGCAAAACCGAATATTTTTTTTCTATCAAAATCCATATTTTAATACCACCTTTCATTTTACGTTATGTTTTAAGCATTTCATTATAACAATGAATAATATTATGGCAAGTGGAAAATTTTCCCCTCCCATCCTTTTTTCAGCTACAAAGACACGAAGATAATAAGAACTCCCACAACCAAATTTATACTTTTTCCTTTAAAACCAAATATTATCTTGGTAACTTACCTTAGTAGCTTTCCTCTTTTCTACTCTGAACAAATCTCACAATTGCCGCTGCAAAAAAGAGTAATGTAACAATGAAAAGAAGAGGTTTATACCAGTAAATCCTGAAAAATACCCAGAGAAATAAAACCACCGTAATCATTACAAGAAATTCCCCGGGTCCGGAGACAAGTTTAAACAAATATTGCAACTTGACAAACCCCTTACCCAAAACCCTGGAAAGCGGTAGAAATATCCTTCTTTTTCTAAAGAGAATAAAGAGTAAAATTACAATTAAAAAAGTAATTAGCACTTTGATTATTATCTCATTTGTGTAAGTAAAATCTAAAAACAAAGCTTCTTCTCTTTCCACAAGCTTTTTTTCGAAAGAATATTTAACTCCGGAAATGGGAATGTTTACTTTGACCGAGAGTAAACCCGCCTTTCCTGTCGTAAATTGTCTGCCTATCTTATCAATTTGCGAATCGAGGGATTTTGGAGGCATTTTAGAAGCCGAGCCTGCCGCAATATCTTTAGTAACGACTACTCCTTCTACACTCAATTCCTTCTTCTCCATATCCATAATCTGCGCTTCAGATTCGTCTTCTAAAATCTCTTCTTTAATCTCGGAAACGGATACTCCGGGTAAAGGTTTAAGGACCACAGGTTCCAGATTTCCCCCAAACTTTATATAATCATAATTAACAGGCAAATAAAGAGTCCATTCTACTTTATTGATTAAAATATCGGTAGCCGGAAAGCAATTTTTCTTTTTTCCCAGAAAATTAAATTTATCCACTTCTTCCGTATAAATGAGTTCAATGTCAAAAGGCGTAAGAGCGCCATCAGGACTCCTCTCCGACCTCGCAAGCGGAATTAGAACTTTGCCATCATCATCCCTCGAAGCTTTTTCTCTTTTGCCGTTAACATAAACACTCCAGATACTTATATCTTCCGGTAAATTCACCCTAAGGAACTGATCCCAGAGATTCTGCATCGTAAACGTAACTTGATGAACCATTTTACCGTCTTCCATGAATAGAGTAATCCCTTTCGCCTGATCTATAAAAGAAGTAAGGGCTTCCTCTTTTTCATATTTAGTAATACGAACCACCATATTAAAAGGATGTCTCAAGTACTTAAAAGCAAAAAGAATAGGTCTCGCGGAAAGATTGCTGAGCTGGGGAGGTATTTTTTGGAAATCTATTCTCTCCAGATTACTGAATTCCTGAACTTCGGCTTCCGCGTCACTCTTTACTTCCCCCGCCACATAACCTGATTCCCGCATCGCTCCCAAAACTTCAAAACCTTCGAAATCTGCCACTATTGTCTCTTCAGGCAATAGCTTTTCCGATTTCAACGTTAAAACTTTTGCGCCTTCAAAAGGATACTCAAAAGATATATCAAGAAGCCGCCTTTCATTCTCCTCTCTAACACTCCATTCCACTACTCCTTCCCCGTCGACATTAATAACCTGATAATCCTCCGGAACAATAAGGGTAAGAATATTAATCTTATTCTTTACCACATTCAATTCAAGCCTTGTAATCACACTGATTGCGTCCGCTTCGATCGAAAGGAGATTAAAAATTTCGGAATATATTCTGGCAGGACCTCTCTTTACTCTTTTATCTTCCTTCTTCCAGGAAACGTGCATATAAGAAGTAGGAGAAAGATAACATCTCACTATAGTATGACCTTTTGTCTCCGTTGTTCTAACCTCTTCGGCATTTTGTATGCTAACTTCAATACCCACCCTCGGAATATTAAGGGTCAAGTATGTGATAGGTGTCTCTGGAATATTGAAACTTAATCCCGGACTTCCCTTATCCGGTAACGAGTTAACAGAAAATTCCACCCTGACCGAATGCCGTCCCTCCATACTGGTAGAAAGATAATGCCATCCCCCTTCGGTGATTACCGAAGCAGGCTTCCCGTCAAGCTGCACCTCCGAAATAGCTAAACCCTCCTGAAAAAGAGGAATCTTTAGATAGGATTCTTTGTCTCTATCGAAAAATTCAAGATTCAAAAGAACGGTAAAAGTCGTACTCTCAGTCCCCATTACCCCATTGTATGTCGCCTTTGTTATTACATAATCAGCGGGAGGCTTGAGCTTCCCTCCCACAGGGGGTTTCATCCTGTCAAGAAGTTGCTTAAATTCTTCTCTTGTAAGTACTACTTCTCCGCTCTCGACCCTGTATTCAGGTTTGTAAGCAGTTCCTGTCTGCTCCATCAATTTGGAAAACTCGTCCCAGGAAAGTCTTATTTCATCGACGTCCAGCTTTAAAAGAGAACGAAATTCTTTCCAATCGATAGTTATCTTCGAACCGTTAGAATTATCAGCTTCAAGCGGAAGACTAAAAAACGAAAACAACAAAAAAAGATAAAAACAAATCAAAAAAATATAATTTATAGTCTTTTCCCTTCTCATAATCGAACCCCTACTTCGCTTTGGCTTTCTTACTTTTCTTTGTAGTTCTTTTCTTTCCGGTGGCAGGTTTTGTTTCTTCTCTAAATATCAACTCGGGCTTAAGCCAAGCAAACAGGAAAACAAGAATGAAAACAACAAAAAGAAATTTCGAAATAAAGAAGAAAATAAAAGCTCCTAAAATTAGAAGAACCTTGATACCATCAGGAGTTTTTGCTTTTATCCAGAACTCTTTTTTGGAATAAACCCAATTTCTAAATTTAAGAAAGAGAACTTTTATTTTAAGCCTAAGACCATAAATGATACCAAGAATTATGAGGAAGAAAAGAGCCTTTATCAAAGAATAAATCCATCTTCTTGTATACTGAAAACTCAAAAATAGCTGTTCATCTTCCACGACTGTCTTCGCGAAACGATACAGTTGTCCGGAAGTAGGAACCTCTATCTTGAAGAGAGCTACATCGGTTACACCTTTACCTCTCTCTCTCTCTATGTTTTCGGCAAAGCCGATCTCCTGTTTCACCTGATTCATTAAATCTTGAGGCGCGTTTATCGCCTTATTTCTCCTGAAATTGCTCTGTAACATTCTCTGTGCTTGTTGTATTTTCTGATCCTCAATCTGTTCCGGTTGTTCCCAGCTTTCAAGAGCCTGCTCGTATCCCCTAACCTCTTCATAGGTAAAAACTCTTCCCCTTCCCAATAAAGGACGAATCCCTGTGGCTATATCTTCTTTCTCGACATTTCCGCCGAAATGGACGTAACGATATTCTAAAGGCAGATAACAGGACCATAACATTTTGCTAATCACGACATCAGCCTTAGGAAATAGAAGTTTTTTTGAACCAACAAGCGGTAATGAATTGTTTTTATAATAGTAGAGAATTTCAACATCGAATGACTCTATACTTTCACCAGCTACCCTCGACCGGACAAGAGGTATCATAAACTTACCATCTTTATTTTTAGAAGGTATTTCCCTTTTGCCATCAACATAAAGGCTCCAGATTTCAGCCTCGGGAGGTAAGCTCAACTCTAAAAACTGCTTACCGGTATTCCGCATGGTATAAATAACACGGCTTATAATTTTACCTTCCGCAAGTAAAACAAATACAACACTGGCATTATCGATAACCGTGTTAACCATTGAGAGCTCTTCATGTTTAGTAACCTTAAGAGTTAGCGAAAACGGATGCCTTAAATATCGTAAACCCAGGATTAAAGGTCTTGTAGACATATTTACCAGATCCATAGGTAATTCCTGTATATCAACAACATCAATATCTTCATTGCCTACAATTTCAGCTTCAGCCGCGCTTTTCTTCTCAATTCCAAGAAAACCTGTTTCTCTAACGGATTTCACCACCTGAAAACCATCAAATTCTATTTCTCCGCCCTCTCCAGTCAAAATCTTTTCTGCTATAACTGTAAATAAAACTGTACCTTCTTTTTCTCCTCCGAAAGGAATACTAAGAACTTTCCTACCCTCTACTTCTTCCGTACTCCAATCTCTTATTTCCCGATAATCCTGCCCTCTAACATATAAAACACTATAACCTTCAGGTATATATAATTCCACACTGGAAATTGAATTCTGCAGAACATTAAGTTTGAATGTCGTAGTAACTCGCAGAGCATTATCCTCAACGGAAAGCAAATTCATAACTTCCGCATAAATCTTGGCAGGAACTTTTTTCTTCTCTTTTACAACAGTTCTATGAAGCTTCAAGGCAACGTTAGAAGTTGTAGAAAGAACAGCCCTCACATTTGAATAATTCCCTCTCTTTGAAACAGTTATATATTTAGCTTGAGGTATTTCTACTTTGGCATCAGTCACGGGAATATCGATATTGAATAAAGTAATCGCGGTTCTCGGAATAGTAAGACTCAAAACATCCGGACCTTTATCAAGTTCGGTTTCAACAGAGAACGAAAGCGAAACTTTATGCTGACCGACTTTATCAGTAGTCAATACATACCACCCATTTTCAACCATAACAAGAGCGGGTCTGCCGTCTAATTCTATTACCCTGAGCGCGACACCCTGAGGCATAAGCTGGATTTTAGGATAGCTCGTTCTCTCTTTTTTAAATATTTCCAGATCAAATGTAACGTCAAAAGTAGTACTGTTTTGCGCCATAATTCCATTATATTCTGCCTTCGTTATAAGATAATCTCCCGGAGGAACAATCGGAGAAACATCCGGTTTTTTCATTTTTTCCAGTAAAGCTTTAAATTGCTCCCTGCTAAGTACAACCATACCATCCTGGATATTATATTCAACTTTTACATCTTCCCCCGTCTGTGCTAAAAGCTTCTTGAATTCATCCCATGAAAGTTTAATTTCATCCGTATCCATCTTTAATAGCTTTTTAAATTCCTCCCAGCTGATTTTTACTTCGCTCGATTCTTTACCTGTAGCGGGTTCCTCGGCATAAAGAGATAATACTGAAACAAGGGATAATAATATCGTAAAAACTAACAAAACACCTATCAAACTCTTTAATTTTACCATTTACTCCTCCTTTTCATAATATTTTCAAAATATTAGACTTAATTACTCTATATTCGTTCCATAAAAGATTAATTTCTTCTATTACAGTGTAAAGAAGCCTACGTACCTTTTGGAATTAAATACCTCTTAAAATCCTTAAAAATAACATAATTGCTATTATCAATAAGAAGAGAATTATTAAATAAATAGGAGACTTTGGTTTATATTCTGACCTCTCGAAACGCCCTCCAAATTTCATCTTTTTCTATCCTTGATTGGCAAGAGTTCAAAATTGATTTCTATTGTTCTTTTAGTTCCAACCTCGACTAAAGAAGTATATGGGTAATACCCTTTACAGGTAACCCTTGTTATATAATCTCCCGGAACAACATATATTCTGTAGTATCCGGTCTCCGGATTACTTTGCACAACAGTGGTGCTCGAATTCTCAAACAGAATATCAGCATTTATCGGATCTCCGGTTTCTGCATCTTTGACTATACCTTCAACGATATGAAATTCCTTTTTTTCGCGCAAACGCAGCATTATATCAGTTGCTTCTTTCAGTACAACAATTGTATCGGTTGGAAGAGAATTTTCCGAATAAACGGATAATGAATATATCCCCTCAGATAAATTAAATTCAATCTCTCCGTCACTTATCCGGAAACTTCCCGAATCAGCTAGAGATAAAAGACCTTCCGCGGGATTTCCTTCTTCATCTACAAGAAAAATTCTCAGAGGAAAAAATTTACGGCTTTTTCTACGAAAATGAGTAGAAGTTATTCCGCAGCATATTTTCCAACCGGGTAATCCATAATCTCCCATATCAACTCCAGCTTCTTCCAAATAGCGATTATCAGACGTTTTATTTATTCTACTCGAAACAAGAAAACTTAAACCAACATTTAAAGCAAAATTTTTCCATCCGGCAAAAATTACCTTCGGCTTCAAATAAATAGAATTGACAGGTTCCTGACCTACCATTGTAAACCTTTCCATTATGAAATCGATCCCAAAAGTTACTGTATCAGGATTGAATTTAACCTCAGAATCGAACAAAAAATGCTTGGCAACCGGATCGGTAGAATGTGATATAAACTCTAAATCTGTATCAACTGAAAACAAAAAGACCTTCGCTCCTAAACCTATACCAAATCCAAACCCGGGCTGTCTAACAGAAAAATTCCTCACAATCCCATCTTTTACCCTACCGGGTCTGTGACAAATTCCAAAAACACTCACATCGAACATTCGAACATACCGGTTAGCCCCTGCTCTAACAAATACATCTGATAAACCAAAATCGATGTCCGAATAAGCATAGTCAAAAGCAAAACCTCCTTCTATCTCGGAAAACAACCACTTACCTCTATTGCCTAAAGATACAGAGAAATCATTTTCGTATACCGAGTTGCGCGTAAAGGCTTCGATTTCGGCATTATATATAAATAAAGAAAAAACAAAAAAAATCATTCCGGTTGAACTTCTTTATAATCTTTAGTTTTAATACCCCAACTCATACATTCGGTATTATAGGCTATACCAACTTTACAGTCCTGATCCACCACTATTATTCCAAAATCTATTTCAAATTCTTGAATAAGATCTGAAGCTGCCTCCTCTGCACTATGTTCACGCAAATAATCATCCACTCTTCTTGCAAGCATTTCTTTAACAATAACTTCACCTTGACCCGTAATTGTAACCGCCCCTCTTTCTGAAGCATAAATGCCCCCTCCAAGTATAGGAACATCACTAACCCTGCCAGGAAGATGAAAAATTATGCCTCCCGTAGAAAGTGCCGCAGCTATATTCCCAAACCCATCGATAGAAACAGCACCAACCGCTTCATTTGAATAAAGTCTCTGCAAATCCTCTATAGTTTCATAGTCACAATTTCTATTTTCATTAAATAAAGTTCGCATTTTTTCGGAAATAGGATTATAATTTTTAAGACCTAGATTTCTCGCAAAACTAGTAGCACCTTCACCCGCAAGCATTAAATGTTTTGTTTTATCAGACACTTCGTAGGCTACCCGAACCGGGTTCCTAACATTTTTTATTGAAACAACCGACCCAAAATCACCCTCGGATGTCGTAACTGAAGCGTCCATCTCTACCTCGCCCGCCAGATTGGGTACAGACCCCGTACCGGCGTTAAAAACAGAAGAATCCTCCATAACCATAACAGCTTTAACCACCGCCAATGCGGCATCTCCACCCTCTTTTAAAACCACAAAACCTGCTTCAAGAGCCTCGCCTAAAACTTTCTCTCTGGTTTTCGAATCCCGAATACGACTACCAACACCGCCATGTACAACTAATAATTGTTCCATATCTTTAATTCTATTAAAACTATCGTATTTGTCAAGCAACGAAACATTAACCTTCAACTAAAAGCTGCAAACATATTTGTCTCTTTATATCCGTGTTAACCTGTGGTTGATAAATAGATTCTCCGAATCTAAGTCAAACAATTAATTGGTAACAAAAAAAATAAAAAACTTTGTGTTCTTTGTGGCTTTGTATGAAATTATTTTTGGTTGTGATTGAGTTTTAAATAAACAAAAATATAGTTCTCTATCGGTGTCTATCCGTGTTAATTCGTGGCTAATTTAGTTTTTTTATTAAATTAGATTCAAAGAATCTATTTGACGAATTGTTTAATTTCGTTCCTTACTATCGCTGAAATTCCATAGTCTTTTTTTAAGTTACTTAAAACTAACGGGAATTTATCTTTTAATATTAAAATATTAACCTGGGAATACTTTTCGCCCGTAATTATTGTAGGCTCATCGGAACATAACTTTTCCGAAATCAAGTAATTTCTAACCTTTTCTACATTACTATTATTAACATTGAATTTAACATCAAAATATTTTCTTGCAGTAACAGCGCCGTATAACTGCTGAAAAATATCGTTTGCTTTTTTCTTCTTCCATGCACGGCAAGTTGGTCCGCCATAAAGAGCCGCACTTGATTGCATTATTTCTTCTATCTCTTTTAAACCATACTCCTTTAATGTCTTCCCGCTCTGAGAATTATCTACTATAATATCAGCCCCTTTCGCGATATAACCTTCTGTAACTCCATCTGAACTTATAATCTGAACCATTTCATTTTTACCCTCTATAAGACCTCTTATTTGCACAATCGGACATTCAGAACCATATTTTGAAACATATGATTCGTTTTTCATAATGAAATCCCTTGTAATATTAATATATTCGGTAAAGCATAAAATCGGGTCCTGTATTTTCCTATTAAAGAAATCGCTAAAGGAATTACAAGATACGTCATTCGGAACCGCCGCGACAATTCTTGTTTTCCCATACTCCAAATCCCCTACCTTGAAAATATTGTTTCCGGAATTTGCGATACTTTCTTCAGTAACCCAATCATCTCCAACTATTGCTATATCGAGAAATCCCTTATTCAATTCAACCGGAGCACTTTGGGGACGAACCAGGTACGCTTCAATCTCGGGATCGTTTAAGATTTTTAATTCCTTATCGGATTCACTGCCGGGCTCATATCCTCTTACCTCATAACCCGCATCAATCATTAATTGATAAGTGTTTCCTCTATATTTATTATTTAAACTTCCTTTGGGAAGCCCTAATTTTATAGTATTCATTATTTATACCCAGGTAAAAATATACTCGCCTGCCTTCTTTTGTCAAGCACCCCTGTAAAAACGCTTTTAGCTATTCGCTATTTGCCTTTCGCCCCAAATACACACCACCAAAATAAAAAAACTTATCACAAAGAACACAAAGTATTTTTTTTTGTTCTTTTAAGCCAACAGCTAAAAGCAAAAATCCAAAAGCGATGTTACAGGGCTTGAATTTTTTTCAAAACGACATATTCTCAGTAGAGAAAATATATAATCAGGAGGCTTAAATTGAAAATCAAATTTTATGGCGCCACAAAAGAAGTTACGGGAAGTAAATTTATACTGAGTACGAACGGTACAAAAATACTTGTAGAATGCGGCCTTTTCCAGGGAAGAAGAAAAGAAGCAGAAAAGAAAAATCGAGAGTTTTTATTTGATATTAAAGATATAGATTATATGCTTCTTTCTCACGCTCATATAGACCATTCAGGAAACATCCCAAATCTTGTCAAAAACGGATTTGGAAAAGATATTTATACAACTCCCGCGACTATCGATTTATTAAAATACCTCCTGCTCGATTCAGCTTACATCCATGAGAGGGACGCGGAATACATCAACAAAAAAATAATTAAAAGGGGAGAAACTCCTATTGAACCCTTATACACATCGGAAGACGCAAAACATGCGCTCAACCTTTTCAAACCAAAGATTTATGAAAACAAACACGAAAGAGGTATCAAATTCGAGTTTTTAGACGCCGGACATATACTTGGTTCATCTGAAATTTTGATG
>CAYWUC010000121.1:0-1857 GCA_964461395.1 uncultured bacterium | reverse complement strand
AGATATTGTTATTGGTGGAGATAATTTTGGATGCGGTTCATCGAGAGAGCATGCTCCTATCGCGATAAAAGCGAGCGGTATTTCCTGCGTAGTAGCTAAAACGTTCGCGAGGATTTTTTACCGAAACTCTTTTAATATAGGTCTTCCACTTATAATTCAGAGTGAAGCCGCCGAGGAAATAAAAGAGGGGGAAACCGTAAGTGTTAATCTTGAAGAGGGAAGAATAAAAAACGAATCTACCGGCAAAGAATACTCTTTTCCTCCGCTTGAAGGTATGATAATTAAGCTTTTGGAAAATAAAGGCTTAATACCTTATATTTTAAATGAGGGATATGATATTAGTGAGTCGGAAGTAGGGGGTAGTTAAAGAAGTAAAAAGCTTTGTGCTATTTTTGTGTTTAATGGTTTTTAGCTAGTAGTTTTTTAAGTTTTACTGGGGGTTTGATAATATAAACAACGAGTATAAAAACTGCCGCAAGTACGGTACCAATGCGAAGAAGAGTTTGATTTACGTCAGGATATACCAGATTCTCTATATAATGAACAATAAATGACCCCGGATAAGTGCTTTCGGGGTCATATTTTATTCTCGATATGTTTTCAAGTATGGTTAAAGGGCAGAATCTTCGCAAGGTAGTTAATATCCCTACGAAGAGTATCCCCAAAAGATGTAACGTTCTAAACAACCACCAGTCAAAGATTTTTTTTCTGAAGAACCCATATATGGTCAAAAAGAAACCAAACAACATAAAAATTATCCAGATGAAATGCAAAACAACAACTATATCTGCGATTGTCTTGTAAAACATAAATTAAAAGAGTTAGTGCGTTAGTGCGTGGGTGTGTTGGTGAGTACAAAAAACAGACCGATGGACTAACCGACCCACAAAACAATACTCAAAATCTTTGTAGGATTCGAGGATTCCAGGGTTCGAATTAAAAAACAACAAATAAATCCTGTTGATCTGCGTTAATCTACGTCCCATTCTTTGGTTGTGTGGTGGGTTTTGTGTTCTTTGTGGCTTTGTGTGAGATTATTTTTTTTCATCTAAAAGAACGGCTACATAAGGCAGTTCGCGGAAGAGATTATCGTAATCCATGCCGTATCCAACAACGAATTTATTAGGGATTTCAAAACCCACATAATCGGCTTTAAATTTATTCACTCTCCGTGCTGGGTTATCAAGAAATACGCAAGTTTTTATAGCCGCCGGTTTTTTCTCTAGGAAATATTTCTTTGTAAAAGCCAATGTTCTGCCTGTATCGAGTATATCATCAATAATTAAAACCCATTTATTTTCAATGTCGGTTGTAATATCTTTTAACATTTTTAGTTTTCCGGAAGACACTTTGCCCGAACCGTAGGATTCAATAGTGATAAAGCCCAGGGAAGGGTGTATATCATAAAGGTAAAAAAGCCGTAATAAATCCGATAAAAAGATAAAACTTCCTTTCAAAATACCAATAACAATGAGTTCTTTACCCTGACTGTCTTCAGCGATTTCTTTTACCAGTTCCTTTACTCTTGTGGCTATATCTTTTTCACTTATTAATGTTTCGAATTTCATTCCTTTTATTGTTTTCATAATTGAAATTTAAGGAACACAGAAGTAAATGTCAAGAGCGTGCCCAACATCCCCACTCAATTTTTTACCACAAAGAACACAGAGAAGAAACCAAACGTACGGAGGACACAGAGCTACCCCTACAACCAAATCTTTTTTTGTTTTGATTCCCTAACTCCCTAACCTCCTAACTTCCTAACAATTTTAATCAGTTATTTTCTTCCAGATTTTTTTCAAAAACGATTCTCTGCCGGAGCCAATCTTGTAATTTTGATATCTTACAGGACATTTT
>CAYWUC010000120.1:0-3850 GCA_964461395.1 uncultured bacterium | reverse complement strand
AACTCTTAACTTTAAATACCCACCAACGCACCAACAGATTAACACACTAACTTTTTAGCCGTCAGCTTATGAACTTTTTACTTTTTGAAGTCGTCCAAAAAATACAAACAATGCGATTGTGGCAGTCAAGGTCGCCGCTCCTATTCCTAAATTAAGAGTTAGAAAGATTAAAGCAATGTTATCGAATACATAACCTATTCCGCCTAAAACGCAAATAATTCCGTTAGCTATTAATGCGTATTTAATCACTTTGTTTAATCGGCTTCCTGTAAATATAGGGGCAATAAAGAGACAGGATAAACTGAAAAACAAAGTCCAGCCAACCAGATTTATTCCGGCAATACCCGATGTTGGGTTTACTTGAATAAATTGTTCCAGGCCGGCAATCTGTCCTTTGGCAATACTTAGTCTAACCGAACTAATTTGAACGAAGTAGTGGATGCCTATGCAAGTAGTAAATATTGTCGCAAAAGAAATGCTAATTCTACCCAGGATTTTTTTATCTCCTGACGCATAATCATTGATGCTGTGCAGCATTATTAAAAACGCGGGAGCAAAGAGCAGCATTGCAAATTGGGCTAAATACTTAAATGACTGGTTGTAGTTGCTGGTATAGGTTATAAAATCCGCGAGGTTTGTCCACTTAAAAATTGGATTTACTTTAAAGATTGCGACAAAGCAAATTGTCCAAATAATAAAAGTAGCAATGCAAATCAAGGATGTCCAATAGCCGAGTTTAATTGATATTTTTTTCATTATACGTCCTCTCCTTTGTTTAAATTAAAACAAAATATTTTTTTAAATTGTAGATGTTTATGGAAGTTTGTCAAGATTGAATTTCTCGAAAAGAAATTCAATAGTCATGAGTTGCCAGTCCAGAGTCCAATGTCAAAACTAAAACCTGAAACCTAATTGCTGTGAGCTGTAAGCTGTCGGCTATGTTTCCTTTTCGGAAAAGATCTGGTTCTATTTATACTATTCTACTAAAAAAGTCTTCCTAAGGCGAATATCCTCTGATGAGCTGCCAATTTGAACTTCAAATTCACCCGGTTCGACAATAAAATCATTCGATTTAATATCATAGAATGATAGTTCGGATGCGGGAAGATTAAACGAAACGGTTTTATGTTCACCCGGTTTAAGAGTGATACGTTGAAACCGTTTTAACTGGCGGATTGGTACCTTGACGGAAGCTTTTATGTCACGAACGTAAACTTGAACGACTTCGTCGCCTTTGTAGTCTCCGGTATTTTGCAGGGTGCACCCGATTTTGATTGCACCGTCCCGGGCAATTTTCTCTGCGCTTAATCTCAGATTACTGTATTTGAATGTTGTATAAGAAAGGCCGTGACCAAATGGGTACAAAACGGGTTTTTCGAAATACATATAGGTTCGGGCGTTATTGATAATGTCATAATCGGCAAAGGGCGGCAGCTGATCGTTCGACGCGTAAAATGTTTCCGGGAGTTTGCCGCCCGGGTTAACATCGCCGAATAGAACATCGGCGATTGCCGTTCCACTCGATTGGCCTGTATACCATGCTTCGACGATTGCAGCAGCATCTTTTTCCGTTCCCGAAAGAGCCACGGGACCGCCGTTAATGAGAACAATGATAATATTAGAGTTTACTTGTGCAATCTCTCTAACCAAATCTCTTTGAACTTGAGGTAAGGTAATGTCCATTCTATCATTTTCTTCTTGAGAAATAAGTGGATGTGTTCCAAGAACAAGGATAACAAGATCGCTTTTTTTTGCGATTTCTTTTGCACTGTTAAAGTCTTGTTGCTCAAGATCCCATACCAATCGCGCTGTTGCGCCGAGGCCATTATCAAAATATTCGCATACAATTTTATACTCTTTTCCGGCTTTTAATTCTATGTTAGCTTTGTTGGGCTTTTCGCCATGTTCGGTCCAATCTTCAAATAACAATTGGTTGTCTAAATAAAGTCGTGCCCCATCGTCTGTTCTCGTTCCCAAAGAAAAAACACGAGTTTCCGGGGGTATTATTTTCCCTGTCCAACGAACCGAGAACTGATCATTTGGAACCTCGGGCGCCGGGGATTTTTCGCCCCATCTAAAATTTATAATGGAATCGATACGAGTTAAAACAGGTTTACCTGCTAATTCCATGTTATCAAAATATTGACCGATCATTCCTGTTTTTCCAGAATTGTCAATTTTTGCAAAATATTTTTTTTCGATTGGTTTTAAAAGTCCACCACCAACCCCGCAGCCTTCCGCGTAGCTGACTTCGATTCCATAACTCGAAGCTTTATTTTTTATACCCTCGAGCGGACTAATTCGGATATTGGGCCAACCGCTATAGATTCCCAATTGACATTCCTCCGCATTTGGTCCGATTACCGCAATCGATTTTATTTTATTTTTGTCCAGAGGTAAAATGCCTTCATTTTTGAGGAGAACTATCGCTTCCCCGGCAGCTTCAAGAGCCAAATCACGATGGGTCTTACAGTCCAGTTTTTCTTCCGGGATCGCGCGGTATGGTAGGATTTCGGGAGGGTCGAATTCGCCTAATCGAAATCTTGCGGAAAGTACGTGTTTAAGAGCCCGGTCGAGGTCTTTTTCCTCAATTAATCTGAGTTCCAGAGCTTCGTGCAAATAATTTTTATAGTATTCGCCGCAATTTAGATCACATCCTGCAAGAATGCCGCGCGCCGCTGCCTCGGCTCCCGTTTTATAAAGATGGTGTCCGGAAACCATATCGTTTATTGCTCCGCAGTCGGATACAACATAACCTTCAAATCCCCATTTTTCTCGAAGAATGTCGGTCAGCAAATAATAATTTCCGCAGCATGGCTCTTGATTTAATTCATTATAAGCGCCCATAATAGAAAAAGCCTTACCCTCTACGATCGTTTGCTGGAAGGCCGGCATATAATATTCCCATAAACTGCGCATATCCACATCGGATGAACCTGAGTGGCGTCTCATTTCTTCATTGTTGGCAATAAAATGTTTTGGGGTTGAGACGGTTTTAAGGTAAAAAGGATGATTTCCCTGCATCCCCGTGACAAACGCAACACCCATTCGTGAAAGCAGATAAGGATCTTCACTGTAGGATTCTTCATTTCGACCCCAGCGTGGATCGCGTGCAATGTTGACGGTCGGACTCCAATATGAAAGGCCCTTTCCTTCGGTACTGTTTTTAACACGTGCCTCATCAGAGATAGCTATTGCTACTCGATACACAAGATCCGTATCCCAGGTTGAACCTAATGCGACCGCTTGAGGAAAAGAAGTTACACCTATATCTAAGACTCCATGCAAAGCTTCGCTCCAGTAATTATATTTAGAGACACCAAGACGAGGAATAGAATCTGAACGATTTGTTAGCTGACTTATTTTTTCGTCAACCGTCATCAAACCAACAATATCTGAAAGCCTCCCGTTATAAGAGTTTGGTTTGAAAACATTTATGATGACAGTATCGCTTACTTTCTTATTGCCGGATCCTGTGGTAGTTAATTTTAATAAATAATAACCCGGTCTGGGAAAAGTTACTTTTGTCGCAGGCTTTGCAAGCTCATGGAAACGAACTTGAGGATTCGCGGGACACGACCACCGGGCAGTGACATCCTCTCCGGAAATACTCCCCTTAAGTTGAATTGCCCTAGTCTTTTTCCAGTTCACAAATTGATTTGTTCCGGCATCAATTTTGATTTCATTAGACTCTGAAACTACAAGTAAGGGTATGAAAAGAAAAAATAAAACTATTCTAATAGAATATTTTTCAAGCTTTTGATTCATTACATCCTCCGTTTTTTGAATCTAATTTTATGGAATGATATGAAAAAAGGGAACAAATGTCAATATTGAATTTTTTTAAATG
>CAYWUC010000119.1:0-3657 GCA_964461395.1 uncultured bacterium | reverse complement strand
GGAATTTCTTTTGTTGTTTTTTATATCCTCCATTTTTTCCCAATAACGGGTGTAAATTTGCCTTCCTGGCTAATATATTCTGCCGGTAGTGTAGGGTCGGCAGGATTTTCATCTAATTTTCTGTCTTTTATTATTCCTTCGTTTACAGACAATGAAAAACTGATGCTGTACTCGGTATCCGTTGGCAGTTTAGCGGGAATTTTTGGTTCTTATGAAGCAATCTGGATATGGGCAAAAGGAAGAACAAAAATCAACTGGAAACTGATGTTTGTTCTTTTTGCTATATTTTTGCCGGTATCCGGTATAATACTCTTTTTTAGGAGGTAAATATGGATAAAAATAAAGAGAAAGCTATAGATTCTGTAATGAATAAAATAAACAAACAATACGGAGACGGAGCGTTGATGAAATTAGGCAGTAAAAAAACAATAGAAGTTCCCGTTATACCAACGGGTTCTATTGCTCTCGATGCCGCCCTGGGAATAGGAGGTATTCCCAGAGGCAGAGCTATCGAAATATACGGAAAGGAAGCATCCGGGAAAACCACACTTGCGCTCCACATAGCTGCCGAATCTCAAAAGCGCGGCGGAACGGTTGCTTTTATCGATGTGGAACACGCTCTCGACCCTAAATACGCGAAAAGGCTCGGTGTCAATACGGAAGATTTACTTATATCACAACCCGATACTGGTGAAGAAGCCCTGGAAATAGCGGAAATGCTTGTTAGAAGCGGAGCAGTCGATTTAATAACAATCGATTCGGTCGCGGCGCTTGTCCCAAAAGCTGAGATAGAAGGGGAAATGGGGGATGCCCATATGGGTCTCAGAGCGCGTCTTATGTCTCAGGCGCTTAGAAAGCTAACAGGTGTTTTAAGCAAGGCTTTAACTTCTGCTGTTTTTATAAACCAGGTCAGACAAAAAATTGGGATCTCTTTCGGAAATCCATACACAACACCCGGAGGATTGGCTTTAAAATTTCACGCTTCCGTTAGAATGGATATTAGACGAATAAGCACTCTACAACAGGGAAGCGAGTCGATAGGGATACGGGTAAAAGTTAAAGTCGTAAAAAACAAACTTGCCCCTCCTTTTAAAGAAGCGGAATTCGATATAATGTATGGGGAAGGGATATCAAAAGAAGGAGAGCTTATCGATTTTGGGCAATCTTTAAATCTGGTCGAAAAATCCGGAGCATGGTACACTTACGGGAAAACTTCCCTGGGACAGGGAAGGGAAAACGTGAAGCTTTTCCTCAAAGAAAATCCCAAAATAGCTAAGAAATTAGAAGATAAAATAAGAGAAGAGATAAAAATTCCCGATGGGCAAGAAGATAACGAAGATAGACCAGCAGAAAAAGAAGAAAAACAGAGTTAATATATATATCGACGGTGAGTTCGCGTTAGGTCTCTATAAAGATACAGTCATAAAATATCACCTCTACGAGAATAAAGAAATTACTCCCGAAGAAATTTTTTCGATAAAGAAATTCGAAGAATTTACAGACGCGAAGGAAAAAGTTTTAAATTTTATTTCATATAGAGAAAGGTCCCGAAAAGAAATAAAAGATTATCTTTCAAACAAGGGAATTTCACTTGTAATTACAAACAAAGTTTTAAATGACCTGGAGAATGCGAATTTAATCGATGATCGCAGATTCGCTGTTGTCTGGATAAAAAATCGAAATAAAATCAACCCCAAAGGTAATTTTGTTCTGAAAATGGAATTAAAAGAAAAAGGGATAGAAGAAAACGAGATAGAAAAGCTTTTAGAAGACGTAGATGAGAAAGAAAATGTCCGGAAAGTTCTAAACAAAGCAGTCAAAAAGTACGGGGAAAAGATATCCTCGAAGAAAAAAATCCTGGGATATCTACAACGACGTGGATTTTCAATAAATACCGTTATAGAAGTTTTAAACGAATTCTATTCTGAAGAATAGATCCTTGGATTCAGGTTAAGTAGATGAATCCTTCGGATCAGTTGAATGGCTTTTTTAGGTTTTAGGTCTTCGGTTTTAGGTTTTAGTCAAAAAAACAACAAAAAAATCTGTGTTAATCTGTGTAATCTCGTGGTTACTCCTTAGGATTTAGTTAAAAAACAGAAATAAAAACTTTGTGTCTTTGTGATCTTTGTGTGAGATATCTTTTTCAGTCTAAATAAGTGAGAGAACCGGAATAAAAAACTTTTTCGGCGATTTCGTTTGCTATTTTAATGCCACCATCGGGTTGTATTTCGGTTACAGTACCACTAAAGGTTTCATTACCTTTCGTAATTCTAACTTTTCTATTTAGATCTCCGCTAAACTCTTTGTACTTTTGATGAATTGCTTCAAGGTTTTTCCTTCCCTTAGCAATACCTTTTACTATTTCTTTCGCGATTGGTTCAAATTCTAAATCTTTATGTAAAGATTCTTTTGAAGTGATTACAATATCTTTAAGAGGGATAGGAAAATCGGAAACGTTTAGATTAAGATTTAATCCGATACCTACTATGAAATTACCTTGAACGTTTTCGATAAGAATGCCGCCCAGTTTTTTTTCTTTTAAAATAATATCATTAGGCCATTTAATTTTCACCGGAAGATCGTATCCCCGAATGGTTTCACATACGGTAACCGCGCTAAGAAGAGATAGGGAACTATTATTTCCGGAGAAATCTTTAATAATAAATGAAAACCAGAAACCTCCTTTTGGAGAAAACCAGTCTTTTGCGTTTCTGCTTTTACCCGCGGTTTGAGTCTCTGCTATAATACTGTCGAGATCTTCGAGTTTGTCTAAATGTTTTTTTATCCACTCGTTTGTGGAATCGATTTCTTTAGCTTTTATTAATCTCGTCATAAAATTTTCCTTAAAACAATATTATAGCATATAATTCGAAATTCGCAACTTCTGGAGAGAATTTATTAGTTTAAGCAATCCCCACACAGAAAATAAATCGTTCGCGGAACAATTAGTTATCAGTCGATTAGTAAATTATGTTATTAGTAAAAAAATTTAAACTTATTTACTGATTTACCAATTCACCAATAATTAATCCTCAGTAGGAGGGACTTCCCAGTCCCGAAGACGTAACGTTGGGGCTTGTCCCCAACAATCTTTCCTTTGTGACTATGTGGGTAATATTTTTTGGCAAAAAAATCCCCTATCAATTTGATAGGGGATTTGATTAATCGATAAGAACGATTAAAAAATAACGTCTAATTAAATATTAATTCTCTTCTTCCAACTCTTCGAATAATTTTGTTAACTCTTCCTCATGTTTTTTGACTATTTCCCAATTCTCTTTGTTGGCTTTAATTTCTTCGGATTCTTCGAGGTCTTCAAGGCCTTTCCTTATCTCTTCTTTCTGTTCTTCGGGCATATTAGGATTGTTAAGCATTTGCTTCATTTGCTCTTTACTCTTGTCCATGGCTTCGCTCAATTTACCGTAAGCAAACGCGCTCATAACTTTTACATGAGCGGCGGAAAAACTTTCGAGGGTAAAACCGTAATCTTTTAAAGCTTTATCCACCTCTTCTGCGTATTCCTCTAATTCTCCTGCCATTTTCATCCCGCTGAGTAAATTGTCCTTTTCGGCTAATGGCTCGATTTCCTTTCCTTTTTTTCTCGTAATATCAACGAAAACAGGAAAAGCTTTCATAAAAGCGAGTAGCTCTTTTTCC
>CAYWUC010000118.1:0-2522 GCA_964461395.1 uncultured bacterium | reverse complement strand
CGTAAAAATCGATAACATAAAAGAGAAAACGGAAAAGCATAAACCCATAACAGCCGGAATTTTTCTCAGTATAGGCAATCCCTATTTTATTATATGGTGGGCAACCCTGGGAGCCGCTCTAATTATGCGTTCGGCAGAATTCGGGCTGCTCTGGTTCGCGGTTTTTGCCCTGGTCCACTGGCTTTGCGATTTCCTGTGGTTATACTTCCTTTCGATAATGTCTTATAAGGGAGGTGTCTTTTTCGGCAAAAAATTTCAGAAAGGAATTTTCTTGATTTGCGGTGTTTTTCTTTTTTTTCTGGGCGGAAAGTTTATATTCGACGCCTTAATAGGCTTTCCGCGTTAGATTTTATTAAAAAGGGGTGGGAGGTCGAGCTCTGTGTGTCACGTGTCTTCGCGTGAGATTAATTTTAGGTGGGGTTAATGAAACAACATTATAAATTCTAGATTCTACATCAATATCTTTCTTCCATACTTCAGGAAATCTTATTGGTTTCCTGGACGTATGGTTAAAAACTTAATACCTTGACATAAAATAATATATCTTCTATAATAATAAAAAAAGGAGAATGTATGAAAAAATTATTACTTGTAACAGCAATTGTACTATTTGTCTGCAGTATTAGCACAAGAGCAGCCGGGATTTCATTCGGGTTAAAGGGTGGTCTGGCGATAGCAAATGCTTCCGGAGATTTTATAGATGCTATGGCAGAAGAAATGGAAGCAGAGGTAGGTTCTAAAATGGGATTTTTAGGTGGAATTTTTGCGGATATCGGTTTATCTGAAAACTTCGGTATTCAACCCGAAATACTTTATATCTCAAAAGGTATAAAGGCTACCGGCGAAGAAGACGACGAAGAATTCACATCAACGGTTAATTTAACATATCTCGAGATACCGCTATTACTTAAACTTAAAATACCTGCAAGCCCTCAACTTAGATTCCAAATATTGGCAGGCCCCGCAATCGGCATGAATTTGGGCGCAAAAGTGGCTATAGATGTAGAAGGGGAAGACATTCCTGATGAAGACATTAAAGATGATATTAAATACATGGACATGGGAGTATCTTTTGGAGCCGGAGTAGGTATTGGTATGGGTTCCGGTATTCTTACTTTAGACGGAAGATATACAATGGGTTTAATATCTATTGCCGATGATGAGGACGATGCAAAGAATAATTATATAAGTATAATGGCGGGTTACGCTTTCAACTCAGGTAAATAACGCAAGAAAAGGTTGTTGTTTTTTAATATACAATTTAATACGGGATGGGGTCCTGTGTCCTAGTTTATAGCTGACCGCCGACAGCTGACGGCAATAAAAAGTCTCTGTGTCTTTGTGTGAGAAAATCAGGTACCAGATACCAGATCTTGAGTTCCAGTATTGATTTTTTGACATTGGACTTTGGACATTGGACTAAGATAATCCGTGTTTATCCGCGTCCTATTACAGTTTAAATATCCAGATTTTCGACAAATTGAGCGTTTGTTAAAATAAATTCTTTTCTGGGTTCGACCGCGTTTCCCATCAGGATATCAAACATTCGGTCTGCCTCTACCGCGTCCTCAATCGATACTCTCCTCAAAATTCTATTTTCAGGATCCATCGTTGTTTCCCAGAGTTGACTTGGATTCATTTCTCCCAAACCTTTAAATCTTTGCACTTTGGCTTTACCATCCCCGAATTCTTCCAGGTATTGTTTTCGTTCCCTCTCGCTATACGCCCATCTTTTTTTCTTCCCGTCTGTAACCTGATAAAGGGGCGGATGAGCTATGTACAAGTTTCCTTTCTCTATAAGCTCTTTCGAGTATCTGAAGAAATAAGTCAGGAGTAAAGTTCTTATGTGAGCACCATCTATGTCGGCATCCGTCATTATGATAACCTTATGATATCTTAATTTACTATAATCATAATCTTCTTTGCCGACCCCGACTCCGAGTGAAGTTATCAAAGTGGTAATTGTATTATTCGCGAGAACTTTGTTTAAACGCGTTTTCTCCACATTCAACAGTTTACCTCTTAAGGGAAGAACTGCCTGGAAGACTCTGTCTCTACCCTGTTTCGCGGAACCACCGGCTGAATCACCTTCGACTATAAATATTTCGGATTTACTCGGTTCCCTGGTCGAACAATCAGCCAGTTTCCCCGGGAGACTGGCTGAATCAAGAGCACTTTTCCTTCGAGTTATATCTCTTGCTTTCTTGGCAGCCATCCTGGACCTTGCCGCGATAATAGACTGATTTATTATCTTCCTAGCTGCTTGTGGATCTCTTTCAAGATATTCGGCAATACCATCACCTACCACAGACGCAACCAATCCTTCTACTTCCCTATCACCTAATTTTGTTTTCGTTTGCCCTTCAAATTGGGGCTGTGGCAGCTTCACGGAAACAACCGCCGTCAAACCTTCTCTTATATCATCACCTGTAAGATTAGGGTCTTTAGAAGAAATTATATTTTGTGACTTAGCATATTGATTTATACTCCTGGTAAGAGCGCTTTTGAACCCGGAAAGATGA
>CAYWUC010000117.1:0-2405 GCA_964461395.1 uncultured bacterium | reverse complement strand
GCTAACATGATAGAAACGGCGAAAGTAAAACTCGCAAAATATAAAAATGTAGAATATATTGTAAAAGACTTTTATAATTTTGATTTTAAAAAAAAGTATGACGCTGTTTTAACCTCTCTTGCTCTTCATCATTTAAGAAACGATAATGATAAGAAGAAGTTTTTCAAAAAAATCTTTGATGCTCTTAGCAAGAATGGTGTTTTTTACAACGCCGACGTTGTTTTGGGCTCGAATGAAACCCTGCAAAACTTATACATGAACAAGTGGGAAGAATTCATGCTAAGGAAAGTTTCTGTTTCTGAAGTTAAATCCAAATGGATTCCAAAATACGAGGATGAGGACAAACCGGCAGAACTGATCAAACAACTTAAATGGTTAGAAGAAATAGGATTCGCAAAAATCGATGTAATCTGGAAATATTACAATTTTGTTGTTTACGGAGGAGTAAAACCTTAAATTGTAATGAAACTTTTAAGCGCAGTAGTAAAAAAAGATATCAACAATAAAATCATAAATAATATGATAAAAGGGAATTATGAATTGGCAGTCGAAAATATATCGTCGATTTTCGACAAACTATATAAAAAAATCCCAGAGAAACAAAGGATCTCTTACGGAAGAGTTTATGTTATAAAAACCATGGTGAAGTATATTTATGAAAAACTATCCGAAAGTAAATCCGGAGATTTCGAAGTAGCTGCCGATTTATATGAAAAAAGCAAAGATTTCAAAAGTAGAGGTGTATCTTTAGGGATAATATCCTTTTACGGATTAGAACATCCTAAAAGGATTTTACCATATTTTGTTTCGGCTGCAGATGCTCCTGATTTCGACCAAAGAGAGATGGCGCAGATGTTTTTTAGGAAAATCATAAAAAAACACCCCGCAATCGCAAAGAAAATTTTACTTAACCTTGTAAATTCAAGTTACTCCAACATACGTCGATTTGTTGCTGAAACCTTAAGACCGGTTAAAGAAAATAAATGGTTTCATGAGAGACCGGAATATCCTTTATCGATACTTAGAAACTTATTCAAAGAAAGCGCGTTGTATCCTAGAACCGCCGTCGGTAACAATTTAAGTGATCTTGCAAAACACAATCCTGATATGGTTTACAAATTAGTAAAAGAGCTTGTTGAAAGAGGGGATAAAAATTCATACTGGATAGCGTACAGAGCCTGCCGGAATCTAGTAAAGAAAGAACCGGATAAAGTTATGAACTTATTGAAAGTCGACGAATACAAATATAAAAATAGAACCTATAAGAAACGTGCGCGTAAAAGAAATTAAAGCAAAGTCGATTTTAAGAAAAGGGAAAAAGGTAGATTCGTGGTTTCTAATTAATTACGGAATGAATTTTTACAGGGGATGCGCGCATAACTGCGTGTATTGTGATGGGCGAAGTGAAGGATACTATGTCGACGGAGAATTCGGTGCAGAAGTAACCGTAAAGGTAAACGCGATAGACATTTTAAAAAAAGAATTAGACCCAAAAAGAAAAAGAATACCTCTAAAACATTATTTTGTTGGATTAGTCGGCGGAGTCGGGGATAGTTACCAGCCTCTGGAGAAGAAATACAAATTGACCCGTCAGGCGCTCAATTTGTTTCTGATTAAAAAGTTTCCGGTTCATATTCTCACAAAATCGACTCTCGTGGAAAGAGATATCGATATAATAAAAAAGATAAACGTACAAAATAGAGCGATCGTTTCTTTCAGTTTTTCATCTGTAAATGATAAAATAAGTTCTGTTTTCGAACCGGGGGTACCGGCGCCTTCGGAAAGATTAAAAACTTTATCTAAATTTAAAAAAGAGGGAATCGCATGCGGTATGTATCTAATGCCTGTTATTCCTTTTGTAACGGATACGGCAGATATTATGGAAGAGACAATCAGTAAAGCCAAAGAAATGGAACTTGATTTTATAGTATTCGGAGGAATGACATTAAAAGAGGGCAGACAAAAAGAATCTTTTATGAAAACATTAAAAGAAAATTACCCGGAATTCCTTCCTCACTATGCAAATATATATTTGAAAAGCAAATGGGGAGAACCGACGCAGGAATACGCCCAATCTATAAATCAAACATTTAATTTACTCAGTAAGAAATATAAAATCCCCCGACGTATACCCGCCCGTCTTTACAGAGATATTCTGGAAGAAAATGATATTGTTATGGTCATTTTAGAACAACTCGATTATCTGGCAAAACTCGAAGGGAAACATTCTCCTTACGGCTATGCGGCTTATTCCATATCACAACTAAAAGAACCTTTATCTAAAACAAAAGAAAACTTGCGTAGTATTAAAGGGGTAGGCAAAGTAACCGAGTCTATAATTAAAGAAATATTAAGAACAGGTAGTTCCGGGTATTACGAGAATTTGTTAAAATAAAATCCGCCGT
>CAYWUC010000116.1:0-5927 GCA_964461395.1 uncultured bacterium | reverse complement strand
CCTATATAATTCGAATTCATCCTACCCTCCATATGCTTAACTATCGTATAATATTGAAATGTAGCTTTGGGCCATCTTTACCCATCTGGTTTTCAGAAGCATAAAAAGAAGCATCGATTACACCCAAAAGTAACAAGAATTAAAAGTAATATTTTTAATTTTTTTCTGATAACAAACATAAAAATCTCCAAGCTGATTCACTAATTCTCTGTTTTATGGCTTGGCTCCGCTCAAAAGTTCAGCGGCATGTTTTCTTGCGGTCTCGATCGAACTTTCACCGGAAATCATCCTGGCTATTTCCTCTACTCTATCATTTCCGGAAATTTCCTTTACTTCCGTAATAGTTCTACCATCTCTCTCTTTTTTTTCAACCGTTAAGTGTGAATCGGCTTCCGCGGCAATAGAAGGAAGATGCGTAACACATAAAACCTGTCTTCTTTCACCTATTTCTTTCATCTTCTCCCCAACCTTTTTCGCGAGACTCCCCCCTATTCCGACATCGATTTCATCAAAAACAAGTCCCTCGACCCGATCCACTTCCGAGAGAATAGACTTTAAAGCTAACATAACCCGTGACAACTCTCCTCCGGAAGCAATGCTGGAGAGTTTATTCCATCCCTCTCCAACATTGGGCTCGAATAAAAATCTAACTTCATCCTTACCCAAACCATCAATTTCTTTTTTGTCTTTTATCTCCACTTTAAAATGCGCTTTCTCAAAACCCAAATCTTTTATCTCTACTTCTACTTTCTTCTCAAAGTCCTTAGAAATATCTTTTCTCTTATCGGAAAGATCTAAAGCTTCTTTTTCAAATTCATTTTGAACTTTAGCTATCTTATCTTTCAACTCTTTTTCTTTCTCTTTCAAAGACTCCATATCAAAAATCTTAGTTGACAGCTCTTCCTTCATATACAAGAGTTCTTCATAATCTTTACCGTACTTCTTTTTAAGGGTTTCAATTTTATCCACTATACTTTCCAGCTCGGAAAGTCTCATCCGATCATAATTAAGGCTATCTTTATATCTATCAAGTTCTAAAGATGCGTCCTGAAGAATCAAATTTGATTCTTCGAGTCTTCCACCAATTTTTTCTAAAGCCTTATCTAATTTACCCGCTTTTTTAATATTTGAAGTAATCAGAGAAAGCTTCCTTTGAATTGACTCGTCACTATTACTTATAAACGAAGTCGCATATTCAACTAATTCCTTTATCTCTTCGAAATTATCGAGTCTTTTCTTTTCTTCTTTTAATTCTAGATACTCTTGCAGGCTGAATTTTACACACTCAAGTTCTTTTCTCTGAAAATCGTACAAATCCCTGCGGTTTGCTATTTCACTTTTCTGTAATTCGATCTTCGAAAGTTTATCCTTTATGTCTCCCAATAACTTGAACTTTTCCCCCACCACCCCTCTTTCGTTCATTAACTTACCATAATAATCCAGAAAATCTATATGAGTTTCTTCGTTAATAAGCAATTGGTGTTCATGCTGCCCATGAATATCAAAAAGAATATCCCCGAGATTTTTTAAAATATCGGTATTGGCTATCGAACCATTTATGTAGACCCTACCCCCACCTTTTCTATTAATCACTCTTCTTATAACAAGTTCACTTTCCTCAGGAATGTCGTAATCATTCAGAATTTTACTTACTTCCGGAGAATTAGAAAATACTCCTTCAACAATAGCTTTATCTGCTTCTTTCCTTATAGAAGCTATATCCCCTTTATCTCCGAGAAGAAGGGAAAGCGCGTTTATTATTATGGACTTACCCGTACCGGTTGAACCCGTAAGAACGTTGAATCCCGGCTTTAAAGTTACTTCGATTCGTTCAATAAGAGCGTAATTACTAACTCTTATTTCTTTTATCATCCATTCCCCCAATTTAACTTCTTTCTAAGAATATCAAAATAGTCCCAACCTTTTAGTTTTAATACTTTAAGAGTATTAACATTTTTCTCTACGGATACCTCTTCGCCCAAATCCAGATTAACCAACCTTTGCCCATCTAAAATCAAACGGCATTTCTCTTTAGTCTTAATAAGTATCCGTGAATCATTATCTACAACAAGGGGGCGAAAAGTAAAAGTATGAGGGCATATTGGAGTTATAACAATCGCTTCCGTACCGGGTTTCACAATTGGTCCGCCTGAGGATAGAGAGTAAGCAGTTGAACCTGTAGGCGTAGCAATAATTAAACCATCTCCGGAAAGCTCCGTTACAAAACTACCATTTATGTATATATCCAGATCAATTACTCTTATATCGGTTGAGGAGAAAACCACATCATTTAAAGCGATATTTTCTTCGCCATTAAAATTAGCCTTTAAAAAAAATCTTTCCTGAATTTCATAATTCTTGGCCTTAATATCTTTAAAAATATTCTTTATTTCTTCTCTTCTGATATCCGTAAGGAAGCCAAGCCCCCCAACATTTATACCTAAAAGCGGTATGTCAAAACCATATATAATAGAACCTGCCCATAGAAAAGTTCCGTCTCCTCCTGCCGCGATAACAAAATCACAGTCCCTTATTTTATCTTTTTTGCCTTCGTAAACAATAAGTGAAATATTGTTTTCCGATGCCGCTTCCTGCAAATTCGTCAAAACTTTTTTTATATACTTTTTACCACGAGTATAAAAAATACCTATTTTCATAACTTAACTCCATACAAAAATCGAATTTTATTATATTGATCTTTCTCATAGGAACATTTTAGATCGTTCGGAATATCGATATAAGGCAAATTAGAAGAATCTATTTCAATAAATATCAAACCACCCTTTTTTAACATATTTGAGGAATTTTCTAATATCTTGTTTATAATAACAACTCCGTTGTCTCCCCCATCGAGAGCTAAGAAAGGTTCTTTTTTTACGATGGTATCAATTTTCTTTAAATTTTTCTTCAAGATATAAGGAGGGTTAGAAATAATCATATCAAATTTACTCCTACTTACAAAACATTTAAATAAATCAACGCAAACTATATTTATTTTATCGTTAAGTTTATGATATTCAACATTCTTTTTACATAATCGGACAGCCTTCTTTGAAATATCTGTCGTGATAATCTTAGTTTTTTTGACTCGGGCAGCAATCGAAATTGAGATTGCACCGGTCCCGCAACCTACTTCAAGAACATGCGGATAATCAAATTTCTTTAATTTACTAATAGCCTGAACTGCCATTAATTCCGTTTCAGGTCTGGGTATAAAGATTCCACTTTCCGTAAAGATATCAAACCCAAGGAAATTCGTTTTTCCGACTATATACTGCCATGGTTCTCCATTTAGCCGGCGTTTTAAGTAACCCCTAAATTTAAGGAACTCTTTCTCGTCAATCCGATTATTGTTTATGAGTATATCTTCTTTACTTTTACCTGTTGTTTCCTCTAAAAAAATAAAGCTTTCAATTGCCGGAGAAGAACTACAAATCCCTAACTCTTTAACTCCAAAATCAAAAACTTCAAGTAATCTCATCATTCACTTCCCCTTTCTGCTCAGTTCTTAAATTTTCTATTAAATCGCCGATCTTTCCATCAAGAAACATGTCTAAATTATATTTGGTATAATTTATTCGATGATCTGTAATTCTGTTTTGCGGAAAATTATAAGTTCTGATTTTCTCGCTCCTATCTCCGGAACCCACTAATTCTTTTCTTTTAGAACGTATCTTCTTATCCGCTTTTCCCTGTTCGTATTCGAAAATCTTTGCCCTTAAAAGTCTCATTGCCTTCTCTCTATTCTGATGTTGAGATCTTTCATCCTGACAGGAAACAATAATTCCTGAAGGTTTATGTTCTATTCTAACCGCGGAACAGGATTTATTAACATGTTGTCCCCCTGGTCCCGATGCCGAGAAAAAGTCGACCTCCAAATCATCAGGATCGATTTCCACCTCCACTGCCTCTCTTTCAGGAAGAACTGCCACAGTAACAGCAGAAGTATGTATTCTTCCTCCGGATTCGGTAACCGGAACTCGTTGCACTCTATGAACTCCACTCTCGAATTTAATATGTCCATAAACATTTACCCCAGAAATCAGATTTATTACTTCCCTATAACCATTCATTTCCGTCTTACTGAAATCTACTATCTCAAATTTCCATCCCATGCTCTCGGCATATCTTGAATACATACGCAAAAGATCAGCACAAAACAAAGCCGCCTCTTCTCCCCCTGTTCCTGCACGTATTTCAAGCAGCGCATTTTTTTTATCTTCCGCATTCTCCGGCATCATGGCAGTTTTAATCTTATCTAAAAGCCGTTTCTTTTTCTCTTCTAGAACTTTAATATCTTCTTCCGCAAGACCAATCATTTCTTCATCCTCGGTCTCTTTTAAAATTTTCTCGTCTTCTTTTATTTTATTTAAAACTTCCTTGTATTCATCAAAAGGTAATATTATATTTTCTAAAGCCTTTTTTTCCTGAGAAAGTTCTATTATTTTCTTTCTATCTTTTATAACTTCGGGATCTTGAAGCTTATTTAGAATTCTATCATATTGAACCCTATATTCTTCTGCTTTGTTCAAAAACATAGAAACTTTAGCCGACATTTATAATAACCTCTCGCAGAGTTCAGGTAATATCTCTGAAGCGTCTCCGAAAATAGAGAAATCTAGATGTTCACTTAGTACAGTCTTTTCTTTATTTATCTCGATCACAAGGGCTCCATTCTCTCTGGCAATTAAAGGTATAGAGGCAGCGGGCTGAACAACTCCCGAAGTACCTACAACAAAACATACGTCACTACTCTCTGCATACACCCGTGCCTTCATTAAAGCTCTATATGGAAGAGGTTCGCCAAACCATACAATATCAGGCCTAATAAGTCCACCACATTTACCACATTTGGGTATTTTTTCTGAATCAATTTCACCAAAAACCTTGCCGCATTCATTACATTTATTCTTATAAATATTACCATGAAGTTCTATAACCTTAACCGAACCAGCCCGCTGGTGCAAATTGTCTATATTTTGAGTAATAACAGCAAAATCTTTGAAAAACTTCTGCATCTTAGCCAGCGCAAAATGTGAAGGATTAGGATCTTTTTCTTTTATCATTTTTTTTATCTCTTGATGCCATTCCCAAACTTTTTGTGGATTTTCTTCAAATGCCCGGATAGAAAAAGGAGTTTTATTGTTCCAAAAACCTTCATTACCTCTAAAAGTAGGAATTCCTGAAGGAGCCGAACTCCCCGCTCCTGTCAAAGAAAAAGCTTTTTTTGCTTTCTTTAGTCTCTCTACTATCCTTTCATCTATTTTCATAACAGTAAAGTAATTATTCTCCCCTCATTGTCAATATTTTTTATTTTTAAAGAGAAAACAACTTACCAATCAGAGAGATCAAAAGATTTTTTTGTTTGTTATTTCTATACCTAAATACTATACCCTATACCCAAAATATAAAATTACCAAACTTCAGGAGGAGGATTTTCTAAATAATAATCCCCGGTCATGTATCTTTGAACAAAAATCAAGTTATATCCTTCATCATAGTAATACCAAATTTGATAAGCGCTTCCGCTCGGATTAAAAGGCTCATCAACTATATTATCCGGAGGACCTAAAATAATATAAACTTTACCCCTATCCGTTTTCCAACCCTCAAGAAGAGATCCGCGGGAAAAGTTTCTGTTAGCAAAATCTATTCTATCGAAATAATCTATCTTAAACTCATTTAAATCATCTCCGGGTGTAGGGTCTTTACTTTCCCAAAATTTATTCCATAATTTTTCGCGTTCTTTTACATTCGCCGAAAGCATTTCTTTTATCTCTCCGGAAGATGCAATATACTCAATTTGTTTTACTCTATCGACAAATCTATTTGATTCGAAGAAAGGTTTCCATACTCTAAAAGAAATAGATTTTTTGGCTGTTTTACTTCCAGTAACGTTTTGTACTTCCGCAGTAAATTCATATAAT
>CAYWUC010000115.1:0-2877 GCA_964461395.1 uncultured bacterium | reverse complement strand
ATATACTTGCGGATTTTAGTTTTTATACTAATTTTAATCGAATAGTTTAAATATAAGGAGCTATGATTTTATGAAAAAAGTTAATGAAATAAAAAAAATATTAGAGAAACAAAAACCTACTCTTAAAAGAAAATTCCAGGTTAAAGAAATAGGAGTATTTGGTTCTTTTGTAAGAAACCAAGGAACCAAAAAAAGTGACATCGATATTCTTGTTGAATTTGAGAATGGCATAACTCTTTTAAGCTTTATAGAAATGGAAAACTATCTAACAGATCTTTTGGGTACCCAGGTAGATCTGGTGATGAAAAGCGCTTTAAAACCCAAAATTGGAGAATATATCTTAAAAGAGGTTGTTTATATATGAAAAAAGATTATAGCGATTATCTGGATGACATAATAAACGCAATAACTAAAGCTGAACAATTTATAGGAAAGATGTCTTTTGAAGACTTCGAGCAAGACGAAAAGACAATATTTGCGGTAGTAAGAGCACTTGAGATAATAGGTGAAGCCACAAAAAAACTCCCTGAATCACTTAAAAATAAATATCCTAAGATTCCATGGCGAGAAATATCGGGCATGCGGAATAAGTTGATTCATGAGTATTTCGGAGTTAATCTAAGGGTTGTGTGGGATACAGTAAAAAAGGATATTCCCAGGATAAAACCCATTTTTCAGGAAATAATTAAGAAAAAGTAACTGCCTGGTAAAGCTGGTAGTTTTTTCTTTTTTTACTATTTAACCATTTTATAATTTAACCACTTAACTATAGCGATAGCTATTGAAGTAAGATTCATAATTCAAAATTCTTAACTCTTAACGTCTGACCCTGTTGATACCGTTGAATAAAAACCTAAGACTTAACACCTATTACTTCTACAGTTTCCACTCATCATGAAAATAAGTATGTTTAACTTTCTTTGCCTTATTCTTCGCCCAGGATTCCAGCCCCATTTTCTTTATCAAACACAAATTAAAAACTTTTGTATTGTGAGGCAGGCTATCGGCTTTATCCGCATAGGGATGAAGCAGATCACAGGGAAAGTCCGGACAATCACAACAAAGTTTCACTCCTTTTTCTTCGGCGCATTTAAAAACTCTGCATTCCATTGGTATAACAGGGCACTTTCCTTCCACCGCGCGGCATCCGTCACATCCGACTTCTTCCGGCGGCATGCCGAACTGTTTCGAAAGCATTTCCCGTAACTCTTCATTCTCATTTGCCAGATACACAACACAATCAAAACATGCCAATCCGCATGGCGCGGTCATATACTCATAATCCATATTCCCTCCTAATTTATATTCAAGGTTTCTTTTTCTTAGATATACTACTTTTTTGAACTGCCTTGTCAAGGAATTTTTGTTGTTTTGTTTGACTAGCGACCAGTGACTGATGACTAAGTTATCTTTTCACATTTCAAGGTCTGATAGTATGAAAAAATTGCATCTCTAGAAGTAATCAGTAAATTTAAACCAATGGAGGTGCAATTATGTTACATGTTGGAGTTGATTTTCATAAGAATTATTCGGTTATCACCGAAATGGAAGAGGATGGTGAGGTAAGGAATCAACAAAAGATAGATAACGATCGAACTGTCCTTAAGGGATACCTTAGCAAACTACCTTCAGACACGAAAATTGCTCTTGAAGCTACCTGTAATTGGTATTATTTCTACGAACTTGCTGAAGAATATGATTTTGAAATATCTCTTGCTCATCCTCTTAAAACTAAAGCTATTGCGTCAGCTAAACTCATGAATGATAAAATAAGCTCGACTACCTTAGCACATCTTTTACGTGCTAACTTACTCCCTAAGGCTTATATCCCTGATCAAGAGACCAGAGATATCAGAGAAGTACTTCGAACTCATGCTTTCCTCATTTCAATGCGTACACGTATTAAAAACAGAATTCATGCTATTCTTTTAAAGAATGGAGTTAAATGCCCCTATTCGGATATATTAGGAAAGAAGAGTCTTAAATGGTTAAACACATTAAATTTTAGGGTTTGTTATCAGGAAGCGATTAAAAGTTACATTCGATTAGCTGAAGCTTTCAATGGAGAAATCAAATTAATGAAACAAACAATCGAATCTTTAGCGGTTGAAAATAGGAATGCGAGATTACTTGATACGCATCCGGGTATCAGTTATTACTCGGGATTATTAATCGCTTCTGAGATAGGTGATGTAAATCGTTTCTCCAATCATGGGAAATTATGTTCTTATGCTGGCTTAGTGCCAACGATGCATGCCTCAGGAGGTAAAATTCGTAGGGGACATATTACCAAGCAGGGCTCTAAATGGTTAAGATGGATTCTTGTTGAATGTTCAGCCCATGCTGTTAAAAAATCATCCCGTTATTACTCGTTGTATCATCGGGTAGCTTATAAACATGGTAAAGGTACAGCTCGAATTGCCGTGGCAAGAAGTATGTTGAGAGTGATGTATTATATGCTTAAATACAATACACCATATGAAGAACGTTCAGGATCAAAGAAAACACCGGTTAGCGCCTCGGGGTCATAACCTTTTAAGGTTCTTAGGTCTGATTGCGCGACCGGTGTCCAATAATATACTGTACCTTGAGTACGGATAGGTGACTGACACTTGGTCCATGAAGATTTAGCTTAATTATTATATTTAAAAATAGAACAAGGAGTATGTAATTGACAAGGTAATTTTTTAGAATATATTAATCAAAAGATGTAATTTTTTCATAGGTGACTCTGTTGATATTGCTATTGTTCAATCTTGAACAATTTATCGTGTTGCGACAGTGATAAAACTTCATATTGTGATATATCAAGATCATTAGGCAACTTATCTCTCAATACAGGTAATACATATTGGCAATTTATTTTATTTGTTATCT
>CAYWUC010000114.1:0-3537 GCA_964461395.1 uncultured bacterium | reverse complement strand
AGCCGGAAATATTATTGGTATCTTATTCGCTATTTTATCGAGAGCGTTTAATATTCCTTTGAAAATCTCAGGGTCGTCGACATTGCTCGGTCTGTGCAGGGTGAGCGCGGCATAGTTGTTGTTATTCAATTCAGGTAACGGAGGTTTATCGATATCCGGGGTTTTTTCCATTTCCCATAGAAGAGTATCTATCATGATATCTCCGACAAGAAATATTTTCTCTTCGGGTATCCCTTCCTTTTTTAAATTCTTATTTGCTTCTTCCGCGGGTGTAAAAAGATAGTCGGAAATTGTGTCAGTTAAAAGTCTATTTATTTCTTCAGGCATTTTTCGGTCGAAACTACGTAATCCCGCTTCCACGTGCGCAAGCGGAATATGCAGTTTTACGGCAACGAGTCCGCAGGCGATTGTGGAATTTACATCCCCTACTACGACAACAAGATCTCCGCCTTCCTTAAGTATAAATTCTTCAAATCCTTGCATTATCTTCCCGGTTTGTTCTCCGTGGTGTCCTGAACCAACCTCGAGATTTATATCGGGCTCACATATTCCAAGTTCTTCAAAAAAACATTTCGACATGTTTTTGTCGTAATGTTGACCTGTGTGAACAAGAATTTGTTCCAATTCTTTGTGTTTCGAAGCTTCCCGCATTATTGGAGCTACTTTCATGAAGTTTGGCCTCGCTCCGACTACATAAATAATTTTCAAACTAATCTCCTGATTTGTTTTGTGGTATGTGATAAACTGAGTGGTATGTGGTATGTGGTATGCGATATGTGGTCTGTGATAGATAAATTCTAAATCGCATTTTCACATATCACCTGCCTTGGTTTCACAATCATCTTCTGTCTCATAACACATATCACTTTTTATATTCCTAATTCAGATTTGAAATAGTCTATAACTTTTTTTAAGCCTTCTTCTCTCGAAACTTTCGGTTCCCAGTTGAGATTTTTTTTGGCTTTGCTTATATCGGGTCTGCGAACTTTTGGATCGTTGACCGGTAAAGGTTTATAAACAATTTCACTTTTACTTTTCGTTAAGCTCAATATTTCTTTGGCAAAATCGAGAATACTGATTTCGTTTGGATTTCCTATATTGACGGGAGTGTTTATGTCGGACATAAGTAATTTGTAAATTCCGTCTATTAAGTCGTCCACATAACAGAATGAACGGGTTTGCGAACCATCCCCGAAAATGGTTATAGGCTCGTTTTTTAATGCCTGACACATAAAAGCCGGAAGAGCTCTACCGTCCCGGATTCTCATTCTGGGACCGTATGTATTGAATATCCGTACGATTCTGATATCGATGTTGTGTTTGTTATGATATGCCGTTGTTATGGCTTCGGCGTAACGTTTAGCTTCATCATATACGCTTCTTGGACCCACAGGATTCACGTGTCCCCAGTATTCTTCATTCTGGGGGTTTTCCTCCGGATCGCCGTACACCTCGGATGTGGATGCCAACAAGAATGTGGCTTTTTTGTCTTTTGATAAACCAAGAGAATTATATGTTCCTAAAGCTCCCACTTTTAATGTGTGAATCGGATGATTATGATAATCTACCGGGCTCGCGGGACTCGCGAAGTGCATGACATAATCAAGACTGCCTTTAACGTCAATAAAGGTTGTAACATCGTGTTTATTAAAAGTGAAATTCGGTTTTCCTAACAGATGTTCGATATTTTCACGTCTTCCCGTTAAGAAATTATCCATACAAATAACATTAAGCCCTTCCTCAAGTAATTTTTCGCAGAGATGAGAACCCAGGAAACCTGCGCCGCCTGTTACCAGAACTTTTTTAGAATTTGTGGAATTGTCTTGTTTTTTCATTTTTGTATTCTATTGATTTATAAGCGAGAAGTCAAGGGATTTTACGTAATTGCTTCGCAATGTAAATGCGTAAAAGCGTTGATTGCTTCACAATGTAAATGCGTTAGAGAGTTAGGAGGTTAGAGGGTTAGGAGGATTATTTTTTTTCTTTAAGATATTTAACAAGTTTGCGTGTCCTGCTATTTAGTGCTTTAATATCTAGAAGTAAAGCCTCGATATCTGTTAAGAACCCCAGATTTTTGCTTATGATTATTTGAGTCTCTAATTCCGATAGTGAACCAAGTGAGATGTATATATATCTAATATATTCGGCAACAGAGTCTCGGGCTGCTCCCTCAGATATGTTTGAGGGGTAGGAAACCGCCGCTCTTCTCATTTGAGAAGTTAGTCCATAGAGTTCCTCATTCGGAAAATCTTTTGTCAACTTGTATATTTTTGTGACAAGTTTTATTCCTTCTTTCCATATCTCTAAATCTTTATGTGTTTTTGTGTGTTTTCCTTCCATTCGTTTTCTCCTTTTTTGCAATTTCAACTTCCTCACATCCTAACTTTCTAACTTCCTAACAATTCTCATGCGAGTGTTTTAAAATCGTTCTGTCTTTCTCATTTTTTCCTTATTTTAAAAGTAAAATGTTTTTGGAGGAAAGCAATGGTGAGAAATAAGTTGGGTATTGACAAAAACCTTTTATTCCCTTATCATTAAACGTGTTTAATAATTTTGCTTCATTAAATATATTGATTACCGGAGCGGAAGGACAGCTCGGTTCAGAGTTGGTCGAAGTCCTATCAAAAGATAATAATGTGACCGCGGTGGATAAGAAAGATTTCGATATTTCGGAATTTAAAGCCGTACAGAATTGTCTTACAGGTTCGAGAGCGGATATTATCATACACTCCGCGGCATTCACGGATGTAGACGCGTGCGAAAAAGAAAAATCGACAGCCTTCAAAGTCAACGGAATCGGGACCAGAAACCTTGCCATAATGGCAAAAAGATTAGACGCTAAATTTTTTTATATAAGCACGGATTATGTTTTCAACGGGGAAAAAGAAGACGCGTATTTCGAATATGATTCTCCTGACCCTAAAACAATTTACGGTTTATCTAAACTTCTTGGAGAAAATTTCGTGAAAGAACAGCTGAACAAATTTTTTATTTTGAGAATCGCCTGGTTATACGGAAAAAACGGTAAAAATTTTGTAAAAACAATGCTCGATTTAGCTAAGACTAAAAAGGAAATCAAAGTTGTTAATGATCAATCCGGTTCTCCTACATGGACTATAAATATAATAAGACAAATCAAAAAATTGATGACAACAGACTTTTACGGAACATATCATTGTACTTCCCAGGGTTCGTGTACATGGTTTGAGTTCGCTCTCGAAATCTTCAAGCAGATGGGATATGAAGAAAAAAAGAAAGATAGTAAGTCTTTAATTTTAGAAACAAAAAATCCGGAAACCGGAAAGAAAAACATTTTCACACTTAAAAAAATTACTAGCCGTAAGTTCAAAACAGATACCAGGAGACCCGAAAATTCAGTTCTCGAGAACTATATGCTTAAAATACAAAATCTGGATATTATGCCCCATTGGAAGGAATCGCTTACAACATTTATAGATACGTTAAAACCGCGGGAATGACAAGGAATAGAGAATGAATGCTTGTCCAAAGTCCTTAGTCCAAAGTCCAGTGTCGTAA
>CAYWUC010000113.1:0-2197 GCA_964461395.1 uncultured bacterium | reverse complement strand
AAGAACTTTTTTCTGATTTATGTAAGGCTCTTGAACGGGCTGAGCATAAAAACATTTCAGTGTACGATGCCATGAAGGAAATTAGGAATATCAAAAGACGAGTTGGGAGAAAAGTCAAAGGCCAATGCATTGGAACGACCTTACTTACAAAAGGGTTAGAATTTGATACTGTTGCCATATTGGATGCGCATAAATTTAATTGCCGAAAGAATTTTTATGTAGCAATAACTAGAGCTTGTAAAAAGCTAATAATTTTTAGTAACAGAAGAGTTCTCTCCCCTTATTCGTAGTAATTTTCTTACACTTAAAAACACTTTTTATCAATGTTTATTAATGGCAATATTTATTTTAGGTGAGTCCGTTAGTTTGTGGGATATGGGGGTGGTGCTTGACATTGTGACAATTTAAACAAAAAAAATTTCTGTTTATTCTGTGAGTTTGTTTTTCTCTGTGTGCTCTGCGGTTAAACTTAGATACCAGATACCAGGTACCGGGTTCCAGTTTTGAATAGTTGGTCCGTTGGATCGTGGGGTCGAGACTTTAGTGAATCGGTAGATCCGTGAATTAGTCCCAATCCCTTCCCGTTTTTACTGATAACATAATTTACCAATTTACCGATAACTAAGATTTCCGCCTAACGTCCTAACGATTGAAAACCTTGTGCTTTTGTGGCAAAAGCATCCTTGACAAAATTATAAAAAACCCATACCATAATTATGAAAATATAAAAATTACTTTAATTTATATTGTCGTTAACAGGAAAAAACCAAGGGGGTTTTCATGAAGAATTTATTCTTATCAATTAGTATAGTCTTTTGTTTGTTTAATCCTTTTATCGCAGCGGCAACAGAAGAAAACAAACCCGATGTATCCGATTCCTGGTTGAAAGAGGCAATGGAGAACATAAAGAATGAAGAATACAAACCGTCATTACAGGAGTCCGATTACAAGGGTGAGAGTTTCGAAAGTCCGAAATATCACTTCGCAAACAGAGCCGGTAATCTTCGCGCATACTTTGATAAAAACGGAATGGAACTCATACCGAGAGTGATTACCGATAAAGAAAGCTGGAATTTGAAAATCGAATCGATTTCAGTTACCAGCGGCAATAATGATAAAAAAATATTTAGCAATTTAGCGGTTGCGCTTGACGGAGATAATATTTTATGCACAGGAGATGGTATTAAAATCGTTTATTCCAATTCGGAAAGCGGAATCGAACGGAATCTTTCTATAGAAGAGCAAATTGAAGGAGAGGGTATTCTCTCAATGGATTTTATTATCGAAACGAAAAATCTGGATATAGCCCAGGAAAAGGATAAATTTGTATTAAGCGGTAAAGAAGATGAGATTATATATCAAATTACCGCAGTAGAAGACGCAAACGGGAAAGAAATATCTTATTCTCTGTCAGGGAATGAAGGAAACTTAAGCATTTTCCTGGATAACGACAATGTCGTTTATCCTATAAAAATTATTACTAATATCATTTCAACCAATCCCTCTGCCGAAAATTTAAGTGTGTCAACATCGGCTAAAGGTAGAGGTCTTAGCGAGACCCCCGACTGGTCAGCCGAGTCCAATCAGGCAGACGCATACTTCGGCTACTCCGTCTCCGGAGCGGGAGACGTAAACGGGGACGGATATTCGGATGTGATTGTGGGCGCTTATTATTACGACAATGGAGAAGCGAATGAAGGCAGGGCATTTGTATATCATGGAAGTTCTTCGGGACTTTCCGCGTCTCCCAACTGGACAGCCGAGTCCAATCAGGATTACGCATGCTTCGGCATGTCCGTCTCCCAGGCAGGAGATGTAAATAGGGACGGATATTCCGACGTGATTGTTGGCGCTTATCTTTACGACAATGGAGAAACGGATGAAGGGAGAGCATTTGTATATCATGGAAGTTCCTCGGGTCTTTCCGCGTCTCCCAACTGGACAGCCGAGTCCAATCAGGAAAGCGCAAACTTCGGCCGCTCCGTCTCCGGAGCGGGGGACGTAAACGGGGATGGGTATTCGGATGTAATTGTGGGTGCTTATCAATACGACAATGGACAAACGGATGAAGGTATGGCATTCGTATATCATGGAAGTTCCTTGGGGCTTTCCGCGTCTTTCAACTGGTCAACCGAGTCCAATCAAGCAACCGCATTGTTCGGCTCCTCCGTCTCCTCGGCAGGGGATGTAAACGGGG
>CAYWUC010000112.1:0-2755 GCA_964461395.1 uncultured bacterium | reverse complement strand
AGAGTCGCTGGTGTTGACATACCTGCAAATAAACCTATTAATGTTGGCTTAACAGCTATTTTTGGTATCGGAAGATCGACTGCAGTGAAAATCCTTGATAAGGTTGATATTGAAAAAGGTAAGAGAGTTAAAGATTTAACTAATGAAGAAGTTGATAAAATAAGACATCTAATTGAAGGTGAATATAAAATAGAAGGCGAATTAAAATCCCGTATAAGACAGGATATAAATCGTTTGAGAGATATAAAATGTTACAGGGGAATAAGGCATAAAAAAGGTTTGCCCGTTAGGGGTCAAAGAACCAGAACTAATGCCCGAACAAGGAAAGGACCCAGAAAAGGAGCAATTGCTTTGAAGAAGAGAGAAATCAAAAAGTAAGGGGGATATGTGGCTAAAAAGAAAAGAAAAGATACTGCAAAGAAAAAGAAATTAAGAGCACCGGAGTTCGGAATAGTCCATATACATTCCACATTTAATAATACCCTGGTTACTATAACAGATAAACAGGGAAACACAATAGCTTGGACATCCGCGGGCAGTATTGGTTATAAAGGTACCAGAAAAGGAACCCCGTATGCTGCCACAAAAGCAGCTGAATCAGCAGTTAAGAAAGCTATCGATGCCGGTATGCGTACCGCGGAGGTTTGGGTTAATGGGCCGGGAAGAGGAAGAGAATCGGCGATAAGGACTGTGCAGTCCGCGGGTATGAATGTCAGCGCGATTAAAGATGTTACTCCTTTGCCACATAATGGGTGTAGACCTCCTAAGAAGAGGAGGTTATAAATGGGTAGATATATCGGTCCCAAGTGTAGAAAATGTAAAAGATATAAGATGAAGCTTTACTTGAAAGGAGATAAATGTTATTCGAGCAGGTGTCCTATAGGTGATGAATACATTAAGCCACCGGGGGAACCTCCGAGGAGATGGCGTTCCAGGGACTCTTCTTATGGATTGCAGCTTCGAGAAAAGCAAAGAGTTAAAAATATATATGATCTTCGTGAGAGACAGTTTAAAAATTTGTTTAACAAGGCGACTGTGATAGAGGGTGTAACAGGCGAAGAATTGTTGAAATTATTGGAGAGAAGATTAGATAATGTCGTTTATCGCTTAGGTTTTGCTCTGTCGAGAAGACAGGCGAGACAGGTTGTTCGACACAATCACATTCTTGTAAACGGTAAAAAAGTGAATATTCCTTCTTATCAGGTTTCTGTTGGTGATGTAATTTCGATAGAGGAAAAGGGTAAGAATCTTTCACTTTTTTCTGAAGCTCTCGCGCATGAAATTGAAGTTAAGGAGTGGTTATCTGTCAACAGGAAAAAGATGGAAGGAAAAGTTGTGTCGGAGCCGAACAGGGCAGATGTGGAATATCCTATTAAGGAAAATTTGATTGTCGAGTTATATTCTAAGTGATAGGGAGGTAAAAGTTGAGAATTAGGTCTCTGGTTATGCCGGAAGAGTTAAAAGTGGTTGAAAAAAATGAAACTTATGGTAAGTTTTCTTTATCCCCTCTGGAAAGAGGGTATGGAATAACAGTAGGACACGCGCTAAGGAGAATGCTGATTTCTTCAATTCAAGGTGCCGCGATAACCGCTGTTAAGATTGAAGATGTGATGCATGAATTCTCAACAATAGACAATATCAAAGAGGATGTCGCGGAGATTGTCTTGAATTTGAAAAAAGTCAGGTTTAGATATAATAGTGAAGAGCTTCCTCAATATGTGATTCTTGAAGGTAAGGGTCCGGGTGAAGTTAAAGCTTCTAGTATAAAATTAACGCCCGGTTTAGAAGTAAGTAATCCGGATCAGCTTATCGCGACTTTGGATGAAAATGGCGAAATACGAGCAACGCTACGAGTGGATGTAGGAAAAGGATTTAGACCTAAGGAGTCCTTTATGGATTCTAAAATGGCTGAAGGTTCGATATTTATAGATACGAATTTTTCTCCGGTTAAGAGAGCCACGTATAAGGTTAGCAATGTTAGAGTCGGTCAGAGAACAGACTTTGAAGAGCTTGTCATGGAAATTTGGACAGACGGGTCTATTCATCCTGAGGAAGCGTTAAATCTTTCTTCCAAAATAATAAAAAACCATATCGAGTTATTTATTGAGGACGATATTTTCCAGGAAGAAGAAGAGGGTGGGGCAAGCGAAAAAGAAGAAATTAAACGAGCACTCGATTTGCCGGTAGAGGAATTGGGGATGGGTAACAGAGTGAGCAATGTGCTGAAGAATAAGAATATCAATAAATTGAGAGATATTGTCAAATATTCGGAAGATGAAATGCTTAATTTTCCGAATTTTGGTAAAGTCTCATTAAAAGAAGTAAAAGATAGATTGGCTGAGTACAATCTTAGTTTAAGTATGGATTTAAAGAATCTGGAGGATGAAGGATGAGACATGGAAAAAAGGTTGCGAAATTAGGAAGGACTAAATCTCACAGGAAAGCAACTTTAAATAATCTTTTCTGCGCGCTTATAATAAATGAATCTATAAAGACTACAAAAAGTAAGGCTAAAGCTTTAAAAAGTTTTGCCGATAAGAAAATCTCTTGTGCGCTTAAAGCTACTATTAATGATAAGAGAAAATTTAAAAGCGAATTAGGGTCGAGGCAGGCGTATTATAAATTATTCGAAACTATAGTTCCTCAGTACAAAGAGCGGAGTGGGGGATATGTTAGGGTGATTGATTTATCTCTGGGAAGAAAGGGAGATGGTGCTGTCGAAAGTATAGTAGAGTTTGTATAAGTTTAGACTGTG
>CAYWUC010000111.1:0-3765 GCA_964461395.1 uncultured bacterium | reverse complement strand
TCAGGAAATTACTCAATTCACTTATTTCCAACAGGTCGGAGGTATAAATTTAGATCCCGTCTGTGCTGAATTGACTTACGGGCTCGAAAGAATTTCGATCCTTCTTACGGGCGCGGATTCAATATTCGATTTGCCCTGGTCGCAAAATAAAACCTGGTCTGATTTGAATAAAGAACAGGAGTACCAATTTTGTGTTTATAATTTCGACGAAGCGGATGTGGATTCTCTTTTCAAATATTTTGATGATTATAGAGAAGAGGCTAAAAGATTAATTGGTAAAAATTTATTATATCCTGGTTATGATTTTGTTATAAAGGCTTCTCACGCGTTCAATCTCCTCGATGCTCGCGGAGCTCTTTCCGTGGAGCAGAGGAATAATTATATACTTGAGATAAGAAAATTAGCAAATATGGCGGCAAAAAAATGGATAGAAATGTACTCATAGAGATTGGAACCGAAGAAATACCGGCAGGTTATCTGAAAGGTGCTGTTGCTTCTTTTAAAAAAGGGTTAACTGAACTTTTTTCCTCTAATAAAATTCCATATTCGAAAATAAGTACTTTTTATACCCCGAGACGGCTCTCTCTCATAGTGGAAAATATTGCGGAAAAGCAGGAAAAAGTTGTAAAGAAAATAAAAGGTCCTCCCGCAGCGCTCGCCTATAAGAACGGTAAACCTACGAAAATGGCGATGGGTTTTGCTTCTTCAAAGGAAATATCCATTGATTCTTTAAAGATTGAAGAAATAGATGGTAACGAGTATGTTGTCGCGGAAATAGAAGAAGCTGTAAGAAGTGCTGAGGATATTTTAAAAGAAAAGTTGCCTTCTATAATCAAAGGCATAGAATTCCCTAAAAGAATGAGGTGGGAAGAAAGTAATTTTCTTTTTGCGAGGCCTATAAGGTGGATTGTTGCGGTGTTTGGTGATAAGGTTATTTCCTTTTCTGTAGCGGGTGTTAAAAGCACTGATGTGACTCGGGGAAATCGTTTGATTTCTAAGGGTGAGATAAAAGTTGATCCATCTAATTATGAGAAAAATTTGAAAAAATCGTTTGTTATAGTAGAGCCCGAAGTAAGAAAAAATATTTTAAAAGATTTAGTGAAAAAAGAAGCTGACAAAGTCGAGGGTGAGCCCTTTTTTACGTTGGGACTTCTCGATGAAGTATCTAATTTAATCGAGTACCCCTTTGTTATTTTAGGATCTTTTGATAAAAAATTTCTTACATTGCCTGATAGAGTTGTAATTTCTGCAATGGAAACTCATCAAAGATATTTTTCGGTGAAAAAGAATGGTAAGCTTTTGCCGTATTTTATTTCAGCTATAAATAATAAACCTAGCAAGAAAATAATTATCGGAAATGAAAAGGTTCTTACCGCGAGACTCGAGGATGCAAAATTTTACTGGGAAACCGACAGGAAAATTCCTATAGTTGAAAGATTACCTAAATTATCGGGAATTAAGTGGCATAAAAATTTGGGTAATTTATTGGAAAGGACAGATAGGTTAATAAAAATTAGCGAATGGATAGGGGAGAGAGTAGAAAAGGTTAATCCTAAAATTTTAAAGGAAGGGGCTAAATTATCAAAAGTAGATCTTACAACTTTAATGATAAGAGATGGTAAAGAATTTACGAGTCTTGAAGGTTATATTGGGTCCGAGTACGGAAAAGCAGAAGGAATAAATAAAAATGTTTGTAGGGTCATTGAAGAACATTATAAGCCAAGGAATATGGATGATAGTCTTCCTTCTTCAAGAGAAGCGGCAATTGTATCTCTCACGGATAGAATAGATCTTATCGCGGGAAGTTTCTTGGCGGGAGAAAAACCTACTGGTTCCAGGGACCCTTTTGGGTTGCGTCAGGCTATAAATGGTTTTATTAAAATAGTTGAGGGATTTAAATTTTCGTTTCCTCTCGATAAATTAATTCAAAAAAATCTTGGATTATTTTCGGCGAAAGAAAACAAGGAACTATTTGAAGAAATCAAACGGTTTATAATAGAAAGGGAAGAAGGGTTTCTTCAGAGTAAAGGAATTAGATATGATATAGCAAACGCGGTGCTTTCCGAAAAGTGGACTAATATTTTAGATTCTTATCTTATAGCTCTGGCTATGATGAAAGTTCGTGAAGACTCGGCGGATTTTGAAAAACTTGTGATAGGACAAAAAAGAGTTTCAAATATATTAGAAGGCAGGACCGCGGGAAAAGTAAAGAAATCACTTTTTAAGGAAAAAGAAGAACAACAACTATTCGATAAGGCAAAAGAAATAGAACCTCTTTTAAATGAATTTATTAAAAAGAAAGATTATTTTAAAGGTATCAGTGAATTAAAGAAAATAAGAAAAAGTATAGACAATCTCTTTGACAATGTCATGGTAATGGATAAAGATAAAAAATTAAGAAACAACAGATTAGCGCTCCTTTCTTATGTGAGAAGTCTATTTCATCTTTTCTGCGATTTTGAAGAAATAGTAATCGATTAAGACTCTCTTGACAAAGTTTAAAAAATCTGTATAATTCATATATATAAAGTCAACCAGAAATTCGAATTTTATGAAATTTTTCTTAGTATATACCCTGTATTTATTAATAAAAAATATTCCGGAAAGGAGGAATGTGTTATGAAAAGAACAGTAGGAGTAATGTTAGTCGTTTTGATGCTTTTAGGAACCATTGGTTGCGCGAGTAATCAGGCAAAGGGAACAGTTATTGGCGCTGCCGCTGGAGGAGTTGTCGGAGGTTTGATAGGGAAGAAAGCCGGAAATACAGCGGTAGGAGCTATAATAGGCGCTGTGGTTGGTGGTGCCGCAGGAAATTATATCGGCAATTATATGGATAAGCAGGCTGATGAAATGAAACAAGATATCGCAGGCGCAAAGATTGAAAGAGTCGGAGAAGGTATTAAAATTACCTTTGATTCAGGTTTGTTGTTCGACGTAGGTAAAGCTTCATTGAAACCTGCAAGTATTGATAACTTAAACAATCTTGCCAGAATTCTAAATAAGTATGAGGATACCGAAATAGTGTTAGAAGGACATACTGATTCAGACGGTTCGGAAGAGTATAATCTTACTTTGTCTCGTTCCAGAGCAACTTCGGTTGGGAATTATCTTCAAGGTTTGAAAGTTAAAGAAACCCGTTTTACGGTAATGGGTTATGGAGAATCACAGCCAATTGCCAGCAATGAAACTGCGGTAGGGAAACAAATGAACCGTAGGGTTGAAGTTGCTATTTTCGCAAATGATAAACTTAAAAAGATGGCGGAGAAAGAAGCCGGTTAATTAAATATTTTTTATTTGTCAAAAAAATGAGGAGATTGAAATATGTCTCCTCTTTTTTTATAGTTGACATAAGCAAATAAACATATAAAATAAATGTAAAGAGAGGTATAAATTATGATAAAAAGAAAATCGCGTATTGTAATCATATCGAGTGTTGTAATCATATTTTGTTTTTTTATAATTAATTGTGAGGAATTGAAAGAACTTATTACAACGGTTTCCGGTAAAGTTTACGCTGTTGAATGTAAGGTTGTATTAGCCGTTAAAGGGGAAACCGATTTATTTGATTATTTAGACAATATAAGTGATATAGATGATGAATCTTTACAACATGAAACTGAACTCTTTAGAGGTTTTGATCTTATGATAGGGGATGATAGTTTATATAATATTACAATGTTGACTTTCGGCGAAACATATTTTTTCGCTATAGTAGATGATGGCGATGTTTCAAACGAACTCGATAGCGCCGATCATGTTGGATTC
>CAYWUC010000110.1:0-26861 GCA_964461395.1 uncultured bacterium | reverse complement strand
AATTACCATGATCATATTGGTGTTGCCCACGCTTTTTCAAAGGATGGGTACGTTTCGGAGGTAAGCTGGGGTGGTGTTTGGGCATGGTGTATTTATGGATTAAATCTATTCGGAGACCCTGAAATGCCTCTCTGGACAGATATTCCCGAAGAATTGACAGTCACTCATGATCCGGTAATACCTATTGGAGTAAGCAGTTTTAGCGTTAGTGTTACAGATGGTATTTCGGGGGTAGAAGGAGCTTTTGTTTGTTTATATAAAGAAGGAGAAGTGTACGCGAGGGGATACACCGATGCGTTTGGGAATATTAATTTAACCCTTTCTCCGGGACTCAATACCCTTGGGATTATGTACTGTACAATTACTAAAAACAATTACATTCCCTATGAAGAAGATGTAGATGTTATTTCTCCTTCGAGCGCGTGGGTTGTATTTGAACAATATACAGTGATGGATGGTTCGGGTAATAACGATGGTAATGTCGATCCCGGTGAAAGTATTGGTTTGCCTTTAACTATGCACAATGTAGGGCTTGAGGACGCGATTGGTGTTACAGGAACCGTTCGCACGGAAGACCCTTATGTTACTTTAACCGATTCCCTAGAGGACTTCGGAGATATATTAGCCGGTTTACTCGCTATTAGTTTAGAAGATTTTAACTTTGATGTCTTATCGGAATGTCCGGTAAATCATTCTATTAATTTTGAGCTTATTACAAGTGATATAAACGATAATACCTGGAATAGTTACTTTTCCGTACCGATATCAACACCTGATATATCACTTATCCCAGATACTTTAGATTTCGATACTGTATTTATAGGCTATCCCGACACATTGGGACTTCTGGTAAATAACATTGGTACAGATACTTTGAGCATCAGTAATATTACATCTAATAATGTTGATTATTCCGTTGATATTACTGATTTCAATGTACCTCCGGGTGAAAGTCAAACGGTTGGAGTTATATTTTCTCCGGCTGCTGAAGTTATATCTACGGGGAATCTTACATTGGAGTGTAATGATTTAGACGAACCTATCTTAATAGTTTTCCTGCATGGTGAGGGACTGGACCCCCCGGATATTTCGGTTTCACCCGATTCATTGAGTGATAATTTGTATACAGGTGAGATATCCCATCATAATTTGACAATTTACAATACGGGAGAGAGTGACCTTAAATTTGATGTTACAATCGATATGAAGGAACCGGTGTTGTTAGAACAAAGAAACAAAGGCCAAGAAAGAATAGAACAAACTGAGAATTTAATTTTTTCAACTCCTGAAACGTCTTCAGTATTGAAACCTTGTGAAACACCCGGAGAGATCTATAATTTCACTATCGAAGAGCCAAGGGAATCGGCTTCTCCGAAGATGTTTGAAGATGGTTTTGAGGATGGTGATTATGATGGTTGGTTAGAAGCGGGAAGTGGTGTAAAAGAAGTTACCAGTTCTACAGCGGCTAAGGGAATATATAGTTATCATGAATCTTCTTCTCCTTCTTCACATTTTAACGGAATATATCAGGAATTTGATTTTATTCAACCTGGTTATGTTAGTTTTTATATACGTTCGGGATCTACTACAACATCTGACGCGTACTGTGTGTTGAGAAATAGCGTGGGTGAGGATTTAATATGGTTTTTTGCCAGTCAAAGCGGATATCTTTATATTAACGATGATATAGGAGGAGATCAGACCTATGTTTATACTGCTCTGACATGGTATCATATAGAGTTTAAGAATATTGATTTTACAACTAAAACTTTTGATTACTATGTTGATGAGGAATTGATTAAGGCGGGAATTCCTTTCCGAAATGCACCGTATGTGGAAGAGATTTCTCGGGTTGATGTTTATAATTTTACTGAGGGGTCAGAAGCCTGGTGGGATGAGATTCTGATTTCTGAAGAAGAATTTGTTTGGATCGATTTCGATTATACTTCAGGTACTATTCCGTCAGGTGATAGTGCGCTTGTAGGATTTTACTTCGATGCAACTGGTTTATATGGTGGAGATTACTTTGCGGATGTAATTGTTACCAGCAATGATCCTGATGAATCAAAAGTTACGGTTCCCGCGTATTTACAAGTTACAGGTGCACCCGATATAGCTATTTCAGAGGATACTATAGATTATGATATTGTTTTTGCGGGTTATTCCGAGACCGATACGTTAATTATCTCGAATGTCGGTACCGATTTGCTTACAGTTAGTGATATCACATCAGATAATTCTGATTATACTGTCGATAAGACTAATTTTACCTTAAATCCCGAGGAAAACGAAAAGATAGCTGTTACCTTAACTCCCAGCTCTCTGGGTTTAATTACAGGGATTCTAACCATTACGTCCGATGACATGGATGAACCGACTTTAGAAGTTGCCTTGCACGGGGAATGTTGGGAACCCCCGGATATTTCGGTTTCACCCGATTCCTTGAGCGATAGTTTATTTACCGGGGAAGCATCGACTCATACTTTAACAATTTATAACACAGGAGAGAGTTATCTAAACTTTGATATTTTCCTGGAGGATTTGACGACCCTAACAGTAATACCTCAGAATGTAAGTTTTGAGGTTACCGATTTCGTAGGTAGTGAAAAGATAGGGGCGGATGAAAATTCTGGGACGTTTAATGGTTTTGAAGCGAAGTTTTCTAAAAGAGTTTACGAGAGTGATTTTGAAATAACAGTTTTAGAAAATATTCTTGTTATGGAAAGAGGTCCGGGTGCGTTTTATTACGATTCGGCTTTGGCTAATCTTGGTTTTTCCAGAACACTGGTGACGGACTGGGATGAATTTTTGATAGAGTTAGAGAGCGGAATTCCCTGGGACCTGGTTATTGTGAATTCTTATGGTAATATACCTCCTGAACAAATTCTTGATTTGCTTGACTCTTATCAGTCAAATGGTGGTCTTTTAATATACGCAGACTGGGCTATATACGATTACACTTCTCACTCTTTGCTTACAAGTTTAGGTATTAGTTTTGTTTCGGATTTTACGATACCTTTAAACTTTTCTGCCGTTACCCCCGGACATTCAATTTTCAAAAATCCGAATGATATTGAAAACTTTTATTGGACGGATAACCAATACAATAAAGATGGTGAAATTGTAGATGTTCTTCCAGGCGCGAGTCAACTGGCTTATTTTGAAGGTTTCCTTGATAACGGAGCCATAGTGCTTAATGCTGACAGAAACTGTATTTTCAATGCTTTTCAATCGATGAACTTTAACGCTGATGATGATAGTGATGGGAAGCTTGATATTGTTGAACTAATAGAAAACGAAATATCATTCTTTTCCATGCGTTGGCTTTCAGTTGACCCTGGGTTAGATACCATTTTATCAGGAGAGAGTATAGATATAGAAGTAACCTTTGATGCTGCTGATTTGTATGGTGGTGATTATTATGCGAATATTATAATTAATAGTAATGATCCCGATGAATCGGAAGTTTTTGTGCCTGCTCATTTACACGTGACAGGAGCACCAGATATTACTGTTACGAAGGATACTGTGGATTATGGTGTTGTTTATCCTGGGTTTTACGCTACAGATACTATAATTATTTCCAATGAAGGAACAGATACTCTTGTTGTCGATGATATTTCTTCCGATAATGAAGATTATACAGTCGATACTACCACTTTCGTACTGGTTCCAGAAGAAAGCCAGGAAGTGTTAGTTACTTTTACTCCGAGTTCGATGGGATTTATTACGGGTCTATTAACCATCGAAAGTAATGATCCTGATAATCCGGCTTTAACAATTTATATGCAGGGAGAATGTTTGGAACCTCCGGATATTTCGGTCGCACCCGATTCCTTAAGTGATAGTCTGTTTATAGATGAGATATCTACCGATACTTTAATAATTTTCAATAACGGTTTAAGTGATTTAATTTTTAATATTACAATCGATATGGAATATCCGATGTCGATGGAATTGGCGCAAAGAAAAAAAGGCGTAGAAGGAAGGAAAACATCTGGAAATTCAATTTCGACAGCTGCTAAAAAGTCTTCAGGATTGGAACCTTGTGAAATAGCCGGAGAAATTCATGATTTTACTATCGGAGAACCGAGGCAATTCGCTTCTCCGAAGATGTTCGAAGACGATTTTGAGGATGGAAATTATGATGGCTGGTTGACAGCGGGAAGTGGGGTAAAAGGAGTTACCAGTACTACAGCGGCGAAGGGGACAATATATAGCTATCATGAGTCTTCTTCTCCTTCTTCACATTATAACGGGATATATCAGGAATTTGATTCTATCAGGCCCGGTTATGTTAGTTTTTATATACGGTCGGGGTCCACTGGAACATCGGACGCCTACTGTGTATTACGGAGTTGTGAGGGTGAAGATTTAATCTGGTTTTTTGCCAAAGAGAATGGATATTTTTATATTAACGATGATATTGGAGGAGATCAGACCTATGCTTATACTGCTCTTGCATGGTATCATATCGAGTTTAAGAATATTGATTTCGTATCAAAAAGTTTTGATTACTATGTTAATGAAGAATTAATTAAAGCGGGAATCTCTTTCCGTACTGCTGTTTATTCGGACGAGTTTTCTCGAGTAGATGTTTATAATTTTACTGAGGGATGCGAGGCCTGGTGGGATGAGTTCTTGTTTGCGGAAAATGAATTTTGCTGGCTCGGTGTCGATTATTCTTCCGATACTATTCCAGCGGGTGATAGTGTTCTTGTCGAAGTTACCTTCGATGCAACGGGTCTTTCTACCGGCAATTATTTTGCCGATCTTATCGTAGGTAGTAATGACCCTGATGAATCCGAAGTTTTTGTTCCCGTACATTTGTATGTAATCGGTGCTAGCGGAATCGAAGAAAAAAAGATACCAAAAAATTTCTTTGTTAGCCAGAACTATCCGAATCCATTTAATCAGCAGACTGCAATAAAGTATGGATGTCCACAAAAAACACATGTTTGCATACTGCTTTTCGATGTGATGGGTAGAGCAGTAAATACGCTTATAGATAAGGAAGTCGAAGCGGGTTATCATGAAATTAAATGGAATGGCAATAACAAATTTGGCAAAAAACTTCCGAATTCAGTGTATTTTTACAGAATGCGGGTGGATGAGGATAAATTTATAGCAATAAAAAAGATGATTCTTTTACAGTAAAGAAATCGTTTGAACGGAATAAAAAAGGCGGGAGTTACTCCCGCCTTTTTATTATGTTAAATTGAAAAAGTTTTTTTCTAATTTTTGTTAGTAGTTCGTTCTTTTTTTAAAACCAATACAATGACTCCTTCAACGATTATCCATAGGTTGAGAAATAGTATTATTAGATTAAGAGTTGATAGAAGTAGATCTTTGCTGTTAATAAAACGAAATTGGTTTATTACAAGAGCGCATGTTGTTATCAAAGCCATAAAAACACACGGTATCCCCGAAATAAGGAATTTTATGCCGCCTTTTCTTTTTAGCCATAATGTAATAAGTAAGAGAGCTAATGCTGCCAGGGTTTGGTTGGTTGCTCCGAACATAGGCCAGAGTTTTAAGGCGCCTTTACCACTTGCTCCGGTCGCGAAGGCCAGCAGTCCGGCTGTTATTACGGCAATAGCTGTAGAGAAATGGCGATTTTGAAAAGTTTTGACCTCTACGAATAGTTCAGATAAAACATATCTTTGAATTCTTGTGGCGGTATCGAGAGTTGTTCCGGCAAAAGATACAACAAACACACCCATAAGCGCGATCGCGAAACTTTTAGGTATTCCACTCGATTGTATCATATTCGCGGCACCAATTACAAAAGCTGAAATTTTTGAGCCGAGACCCTCTGCCGCGGCCCAGGAAGAATAATGCGCAGTCCACGCGGGAATGCCGGTTAATATATTGCCGTCTGCGTTTTGATAGGCAATTCCTATGCCGGCTGCGACCGCGATGAGGACGAGAGTCGCGAGAATTCCTTCCATTACCATGCCGCCGTACCCGATTATTTGACTATCCGATTCTATGTTTAATTGTTTGGCTGAGGTTCCGGAGGATACAAGTGAATGAAAGCCCGATATTGCTCCGCAGGCAATCGTTATAAAAATAAAAGGTACTAAAGGAGGAGCTCCCGTAGGATTTAGATTGATTGCCGGAGCCACTAAGTGAAAGTTTGGATTTCTAAAGGCAGAGGCAACTATTCCGAGAAAAAGTAAAAATAGAGCGACAAAGAGTTGATGAGAGTTTATGTAATCTCTTGGTTGGAGAAGTGTTGTTACCGGCAGCATGGATGCTATGTAAGCATAGATAAAGAGTATTATAGTCCATAAACCGGTTGCCGGAAGGATTCCTATTCCGGGTAATTGAAGTGGTATAAAAGTTCCTATTACAATTGTTAAATACATAATAGTAACCGCGATAATCGAAAATAGAACTAAATTTCCGTTTTTTTTGTAAATCATCCATCCGAGCCAGACAGCTATCGGTATTTGAAACCACATCGGGAAAACAGATTCCGGAAACATACTAAAAATTATTGCCATTACAAGACCAAATATAGCTATCACTATTAAAAGTTCAAGAAAAACAATTGAAAAGAATGCTCTTTGTGTCCTTTTATTAATATACTTACCCGTTATTTCCGAAATAGATTTACCTTCATTTCTTATAGAAAGGACAAGTGAGCCGAAATCATGAACAGAGCCTATAGTAATTGTACCTAAAACAATCCATATTATTGCTGGTACCCATCCCCATATAATCCCTATTGCAGGTCCTACGATCGGACCGGTGCCCGCGATAGACGCAAAATGATGCCCAAATATAATTTCTTTTTTTGTTGGTACGTAATCTATTCCATCTTCAAACTTGTGAGCGGGAGTTTCTTTACTGTCACTTAATTCAAATATTCTCTTTGATATAAAAGTACCGTAAAATTTATAAGCGAGAAAAAAACTGCACAAGCAGACAATCATTAATAATAATACATCCATCTACTATTCCTCCTCATATAGTTTTGCCATTTTTGGTATATATTCTCTAAATATTGATTTGGTGTTCATAGGAAATTAAATATTAAAAATTAAAAAGCAAAATGACATATTAAAATTTAAAGTTGTCATTTTCTTTAACCGCGAAAAATACATGGTTTTTATTTTTGAATTTTGATCTGCAATTTTCCATTTTGCTATTTGATTTTTAAATTTTGTCGGTTTTACTAAATCGTTATCTTTGAATTTGATATTATTTATCATTAGTACTTTAGATTAGGGTTTAGTGTGCTTCATTCCAGTTTTTACCGAAAGCGTAATCTACTTTTAAAGGAATATTAACCGCTTTTCCCGCGTTTTCCATGGCGGGTATTATAATATTAATTGCTTCTTCTTTTTCATTTAAAGGTACCTCGAAAAGAAGTTCATCATGAATTTGAAGAATCATTTGTGTTTTTAACCTTTCTTTTTCTATTTTTTTACTAATAAGTATCATTGCTTTTTTAATTATATCCGCGGCACTGCCCTGTATTGGTGTGTTTATAGCGATTCTTTTTCCGTATTCTATTTCACGAAGAGTTTTTAGTTCAGGTATGAGCCGTTTTCTGCCGAAGACAGTTTTTACGTATCCTGAGTTTATAGCATCGTCGATAGTTTTCTTTTGCCATTTTTCTACCCCGGGGTGGTTTTTATAATATCTTTTTATTATATCACTTGCTTCAGTGTTTTTTATACCCAATTGTTTGGAAAGTCCGAAAGGGCTTATTCCGTATATTATCCCAAAATTAACCGCTTTTGCCTTTCTTCTCATTCCAGGAATGACATTTTCCGGTTTAACTCCAAAAACTCTGCAGGCCGTTTGGAGATGTATATCGAGGTTGTTTTCAAAATCGCTTATTAATTTCTCATCTTGTGAGATATATGCAAGGATTCGTAGTTCAATTTGAGAATAATCACAGGATAGAATAAGATGATATTTTGGAGGAATGACGGCTTCTCTGATTTTTCTTCCGGTTTCCGTTCTTATAGGTAGCGTTTGAAGATTTGGGGCTGTTGTGGTTAGCCTTCCGGTCGACGCGACGGATTGTTGGAATTCGTTATGAACTCTTCCGCTTTCTTTGTCTACACAATTTATTAGGGGATTTACATAGGCGGATAACAATTTATCCAATTCTCTGAAATGTATTATTTTTGGGACTACGGGATGTTTTTTTGAAAGTGCTTTCAGTACTTCAAAATCTGTGGAAAAACCTGTTTTAGTTTTTTTTACAGGAGGCAATTCCAAATTGATAAATAGAATTTCGCTCAGTTGTTTCGGGGAACGTAAGTTAAACTTGTACCCTGAGAGTTTGTATATGTTTTCTTCGATTTCTTCAAGGGTTTTTCCTATGGTTTTTTTCAATTCTATTAACAATTTTTTATCGATAAGTAAGCCTTGCTTTTCTATTTTATATAGAATGGAAATCAAAGGTTCTTCGATTTCCTTATAAATTGCTAACAGTTCATTCTCTTTTAAATAATCGAGTAATTTTTCATAGGCTTTTTTCATTGAAACGCATATTGATTCTCCTTCTTCAGCACTTGTACCCAATTCTAAGAGTATTCTCCCGATGGAATGATTTCTTCTATTCGGATAAAGAAGATAATGCATAATAGAAAGATCGAAGATTTTGTTTCCGGGATAAAAACCGATTGTATGCGCGAATTTTTTCGCGTCTTCTAAAATAAGTAAGTTGTTTTCAAATTCGGTAAGACGCAATCTTAGAGTGTTTTTTTCTGTAATTTCTAGCTTATCATCTACTGAAATAAAAAATTTTTCTTTATTATAATATACGCATATTGGTTGGTTTTGTTTTGCTTCGATTGAATCGACTATATTGAAATTTTTAGAATTTTTTTCTTTTTTCAGCCATTCTTCTACAAGTGAATAGAGTTCAAAACGAGTCAGTAATTCTTTTAAATTTTTGGCGGCTATGCCTTTATACTTAATATCGTTTAATTCTTCTGAAATAGGTACATTTTTTTCTAACTTGGTAAGATTCTTCCACTGTTTTGCTTCTTCTTCTTTACCTTTAAGCTTATTTTTTATGTTGGTGTTTATAATCCGGTCGATATTCAAGAAAATATTTTCGATAGAATCAAATTTATTCAGCAGCTTTGCCGCTGTCTTTTTCCCAATACCTTTAATTCCCGGGATGTTATCCGATGGATCTCCCGAGAGAGCAAGAAAATCGTTTATTTTTTCGGGAGGTATGCCGAATTTATCTTTTACTTTATTTTTATCGTAAAACTCTACGCCGGATTTGTGCATATTTAGGACTTTAACATTGTCCGAAACAAGCTGCATTAAGTCTTTGTCCAAGGTAAATATTATTGTTTCTATGTTTTCTTTTTCAGCTTTTTCGGTAAGGGTAGCTATTATATCATCTGCTTCGTATCCTTCCTTGCTTATTACCGAAAATCCAGCCGATTTACATAACTCGTTTATATAGGGAATTTGTGTTACAAGGTCTTCGGGAGTCTCTTTCCTCTTTGCTTTATAGTCCGCGAAATTTTCTTCTCTAAAAGTTGGACCCGGAAGATCGAAGCAAACCGCAGCGTAATCTAAGTCCAATTCCTCGGATAGCTTTTTTAGACTTCTGGCAAAACCAAAAATTGCCGAAGTTGGTTCCCCTTTGGATGTTTTTAAGGGGTTTCGAATAAAAGCATAATACGAACGATATGCAAGGGATGAGCCATCTATTAGTAACAATAATTTTCTCATATTATTAATATAAAAGAGATTTAAGCTAAGTCAAGTTTTAAAGAGCTATTAGCTTTTTGCTGTTTGCTTTTTGCATTAAACCCTATCTATACCGTACAAATAATTTTTTGGGTTGGGAAGGGATCCAACAGCCAACTTCTAACTCCTAACTTCTGAGGTTTTTGTTCATCTCCATTTTTCCCGTATGAATTCTGTTATAGCGAGTACCCCAATGATTATTCCGAAATAACCTGTAAAAAATCTCCACGACATAACATATACACCTAAGACTGATTTTGGCATTAAGTGTTTGAAAACCGCCATAGCACCGCCTTCGGCAAGTCCGGTTGCTCCGGGTGTAGGCATGAAATTGACGGCGTATGTAAGTATGATTTGTAGAATCATTACTTCAAAGAAAGGAGCTTCGATACCGAGTCCTAATATAAGTAAAGGGGCTGTAAGAAAATAAAAGGTTAAGGAAAGAAAAGTAGTTATGTATGCTTTAAAAAAAACCATTTTTCTTTTCATATACTCGTTGGTAAAAACTTCCTTGAACATTATTATACCATTTACCTTGCGCCCGAATTTGCGTTTTAACCAGGGAGTTTGAGTTAGTAAGAAGAAGAAAATTATAGCTATTATTCCGTAGAATATGACTAGATATTTTAAAATCGCGCTCATTATTCCTGAAGTTAAGAATTGTCTATAATAGTATATAGGCAGAAGAAGTAAAGGTAGGACCATTGCGGAAAGAAGCCCTCGCGTAAAAATCGCAGCACTTCCTTCTGGGATCAATATCTTTTCTCTTTTGCAAACATAGAGTTGAAAAGGTATTCCTCCGACCTGCATAGGAGTTATAGCCCCCAGAGGTAATCCTCCCATTGTGAAGTGGAAAGCCCCTCTCCAGGACAGTTTTTTCCCGAGAGCTTCAATAATATATCGGAGTCTCCATATATCAAAGAAGAACCTCAGGGCTGTGGATAAAAAGGTTAGTGCTAAGAATAGAGGGGATATCTTTTTTAATTGTTCTATTGTGTCTTCACTGATAGTAAAAAACAATATTACTGCGGCGGTCGCTATAGACAGAAAAAGAAATAATCGTATTCCTTTCAAGAGTCTATCTTTAGTAAGTTCCTTATTCATCGATTTCCATGCCTCCTAATTTTAAAACATCTAAAGTCATAATTCCGCCAACAAGAGCCGTCAAATGGAAGGTGAAGAATCTCCATAATATTGTAAATACTCCAAGCATACCTTTTCCGACTATTCCAAGGAACATAATAGCGAAAACTCCTTCGGATACACCTGTAGCTCCGGGAGTCGGAGAGAAAAAAGTAAATAATATTACCACTAATTGGAGAAAGGCAATTTTTATGAATGATACGTTTATGCCAATTCCTTTAAGAAGCAATGGTGCTATAAAGAAGTAGGGAATATAGGTTAAAAAGGTCAGAAAAAAGCTTGCCACTGAGTGCCACTTTTTTTCTCTTACAAAATGCCAGAATTCGTCTTTCATTTCTTCGATTTCTTTAAACATCTTATCGACTAATTTTATTGCTTTGCTTTTTCTCTTTCCCAATAAATGAGTTAATTTGTACAGGAAATGCTTAATAATATTTGGTTTTATCAGCGCGAATGTTATAATTATAACTATAATAGGATAGACGATAAGACTGTATTTTGATAATATTCTGATGGAAGTCGCGTCGTATTGTTTTGTAAGAATAGGGAAAATAAAAGGTAAAAGTATAAGCATCATTATCGCGTAAAAGATAGCACGCAGAAGGATAATAAGCGTACCTTTTCCGTAAGAGATGCCATCTCTTTTTAGTAGATATAATTGTACAGGAAGTCCGCCTGTTTGAAAAGGTGTAACCGCGGCGAGGAAAGCTCCGGTTAAAATAACTTCCATAGATGTTCTCATGCTGCCCCATTTGCCTGTAATCCCCTGGCATAAAAAAGAGATTCTAAAAGAATCAAGAAGAATATGAATCATCCAGAAAAAGAAAGCAAATAAAAGGTAAATGGGGTTCATTTGTTTGAACGCGTATGAAATTTTTTGAATAATGTTGAAACTAAATCTTTTTTTTGGGTCAGGATCCGAGAGAACTAAAAGGACTAACATTGTAAGAACTACAAGTACTATGAAAACTTTAAGCCCTCTGTGGATTTTCTTTTCTAATGTAATCGCCATATATCTGGTTACGTATTTCGAGTTACGTGTTTCGAGTTTTTATTAAGTGTCTCATAATTCATTTCTTTAATCTGGTTTCATCTGCACCATTTGTAGCTATTTTTATTTTTCTTTTTTGTGGTGGGGGAGGGATTCTGTATTCTAACTTCAGGCTTCTGGCTTCTAAATTCATGGTTTTACTTCCATATTATCGATGAGCCTTGTGTTTCCTACCCGTACTGCCATTAAGATTCGCGTTGATTCTTTTATTTTTTGTACATTTTCCAGAGTTTCAGGATTTACAAAGTTGATGTAGTCTATGCGGGCGTTTTTTTTCGATTCGATTAAATTTGACATTTCTTTTAGTAGTAAACTAATTTCATGTTTACCCTGTTTAATAAGATTTCTTGCGTGAATTAGAGATTCATATAGAACGGTTGCTTCTTTTCTTTGTTCATGATTAAGATATTTATTTCTTGAACTCATAGCGAGACCATCTTTTTCCCTGATAATAGGGGAGGCTATAATATTAATTGGTAAATTCAAGTCTTCCGTCATTCTTTTTATAATAACATATTGCTGGTAATCTTTTTCCCCGAAAACGGCAATATCTGGTTGTATTATGTTAAATAATTTTAAAACAACCGTGGTTACTCCCTTAAAATGCCCCGGTCTGCTTTTTCCGCAGTGTTTTTTTGTCAGTTGGTTGACCTGACAGAATGTCTGGAATCCTTCCGGGTACATTTCTTTTGCGGTCGGTATAAATACGATATCGACTTTTTTGTCGGCGAGTATATCCAAGTCTCTTTTTTCATCTCTTGGGTATTTTTCATAATCCTCTCCTTCTCCGAATTGAGAAGGATTTACAAAAATGGATACCACAATTTCCTCCGACAGTTCTTTTGCGGTATCTATTAGGCTTAAATGCCCTTTATGTAAAAAACCCATTGTAGGTATGAGACTGATTTTTTTGTCACGGCATTTCATATTTAAAGAATATTTTTTCTGTTCTTCTATTTTTCTTATTATTTTCATTGAACTATGGATAAGTAGTTGATCCCTGTTTTAATAGTGGCTATTTCATTCTTCAATAATTGTAGATGTGTAGGTTCATTTAGAAAGTCAAATTCATTTGAATTTACTATCAATACCGGGCTTTTTTGAAAATGAAAGAAATATTCGTTATATGAGCGAATTAGGGCTTTTATATAATCTTCGCTAATTTTTCTTTCATAAACTCTTCCTCTGCCTTTTATTCTTTCCAATAGTGTGTCGAGGCTTGCCTGTAGATAAATTACAAGACTTGGTTTTATTATATCTTTATCGAGAAGGGTGTAGATTTTTTCATATAGGCTTTTTTCCTTCTCATCTAAATTTATAAAAGCGAATATTTTGTCTTTATCGAATGTGTAATCAGAAATAATTTTTTTGGTAAAAAGATCTCTGTTCGTTAAATTCCTGAGTTCATTATAACGGGAAAGAAGAAAAAAGATCTGAGTAGGAAAAGCGTATCTTTCCGTATCTTCATAGAATTGAGGAAGAAAAGGATTGCCGTCGATATCTTCAAGTACCAGTTTCGCGCTGTATTCCCGGGAAAGAAACTTCGCCAGCGTTGTTTTTCCGACGCCTATTACGCCTTCTATTGCAATGTATTCCCAGTTTTCCATACGCCTTTTTTATCCGGGCAACCCGCGAGAAGAGTTTTAATTTTTTTTCCTGTTAAAGGTTCGGTTTCTTCTTTTGTTATTTCCGAAAGTGGTTTAAGGTAGAAATTACGTTGGTGAAGGTGGGGGTGTGGTATAGTGAGATTTGGGCTAAAAAATATCAATTGATCTGAGAGGAGTAAATCTATATCTATAATTCTTGAACCCCATTTTTCTTCCCTTTTTCTGCCCATTTTATCCTCGATAGAACTTAGTTTTTCAAATAGTTTTTTTATACCTAATTCAGTTTCAATATAAACGCAGGCATTTAGAAAATCCGGGATATCGACCCTACCCCAGGGTTCTGTTTTATATATATGCGAACCTGCGGTTTTGCCTAATTTCGAGATTTCTTCGAAAGCCAATTGAAGATTTATTTCCCTTTTTTCGATGTTGGAACCGAGTGAAAGATATGCGTGAGTCATCTTATTATTCTTCTATCGTTACCCATGAGTTTTCTACTTCATTCTCAAAAGGAGGCTCTATTTTTTTTACTGTAACTTTTACTTTGCCTATATCTTTGAGGTTTTTTATTTTTTTCCATATAGAAAGAGCTGCCTTTTCGAGTGTGTAAATTTCTCCTTCCAATCCAGTTATTATGAGAGCATATACGGTTTTAAAATCGATGCCAAGAGATAAATCATCTTCTTCTGCTACGTACTTGAAATCGGTTTCGAGGGAAACATCAATACAGATTTTCTGTGGTTTTTCGCGTTCTTTTCCGAACCCGTAAACCTTATCAACAATTACGCCTGTAAATCCTATTGTTTTCATATATTCGATTATAATTTATGATTAAATATTGTCAACAGTTCTTTTTGAGTAGTCTAACTGTTTTTTTATCTTATTAAAGTTACTATAATGTTTGTTTGGTTTGTTGTTAGTAGGTATTCCGGGTTACGGATTCCATGTTTCGAGTAAAAACAACATGATTTTTCTTTTTTTCTCTGCGTTCTCTGTGTCTCCGTGTGATAATTGTGGGGGGATGGGATGTGGACTTTGTACTTGACTTATATACTCTTTATGCTTATAATTATAGAGATGAAAGAATTTGAATGTAAAGGATGCGGAACTTTTATTTGTCTTCCTAAAGATAAAATTAAAAACCCGTTTTGCCCGGAATGCCGCGGAGTTATGTTGCCAGTCGAGAATTCCGCCAATCAAGCAGATCTAAAGAAATTCAAGTGTTTAGAATGTGATGAAATATTCTTTATGAAAAAAGATAAATTCCCTTACAAGTGTCCTTTTTGTAATTATACTTTTTCTGTATCACCGGGGTTGAAACAAGAAGAAAGGTTATAGTTATAATAGTCATAAAAAGAGGAGGTCTTTTATGAGGTTTTTGAAAGTTTGTTTATTGGTCATGAGTTTAGGGCTTTTGTTAACGTTGGTTTCCTGCAGCAGTAAAGAGGCTACACCTGAAGATACTGAGATATTTCTTAAGGGTTTAAGTTCGATAATGATGAACGCTTATATGTCCGAAGCTTCACAGGCGTTGGAATCTTTTGGTGATAGCGACCCTCCCGGGCCGTCAATCATGTTCAACGAAGATATAAAAGCGCCAGCAGAGAATCTAAGAAAGATGAGGGACCCTCTCGGACTCGATACTCTTTATGGTACATGGGACTACATAGATTTTGCGGGATGGACTCATGTGGATCCAGATGATCCGGAAAATGCTGTTTTATTCACCTGGGAATATTTAGATTCTGCGGGCGCTGAGCATGACGCCGAACTCTTAATAGATTCACTCGAATTTTACGAGGACACTCTACCTACTAATATTTGGATAGGTTTGGATTCGGATGGTGATGATATTGCCTGGATAAAATTTACAGCACATTATGTTTCGGCTGATGTGGCGGATGAAGCAAGTTTGGTGTACGAAATTGTAAATTATGTCCAGATAGGGGCAACTATAACCAGTGATGTTGATGTCGATACTACTCTTCTCGATTCGATGGATTTTGTGGGTACAGTGCATCTGTGGGCAGAAAATTTGCAGACCGATTATCGGGTAGATTATAGCGTGACCAGGTATGAGGCTGATAGCGGGAGGTTAGTGCTTGAGGATTCGGAAGATTGGAGAATGGTTATGAATATGTCCGAGGTTGTAGAAACTGATGGCGATGATGAAAAAAGAAACGTGGACGGAGAAATAACACACGATGGTGTACTTGCCGCTACTATAGAAGGGTACATCTGGGAACCTGATGATGGTAATCATGGCGATGTGGTTACAATTATATTCTCTGATGATTCGGATGATGATTTTACGCAATATACTAATGTATTAAAGACGTTTTTGTAGGTTTATAAAGCATAAGAAACAAACCTTATAATTATAAATATTAAGAGGCGGGAATAATACCGCCTCTTTTTTATAGATATATTTTTATTGAATATTGACTTTTGTTCTTATTTATGTAAAATATACGCGTTAACGATAAATTAAATTTTTATTTATAAGGAGGTTTATATTGGTTTTTTCGGAAGTTGGCGGATCATCTTTGTTCCGCAGATATTCAGGCAATCCGATTTTGACGGCAGCCGGGTGGCCTTATCCGGTTCACTCTGTTTTTAATCCGGGTGCCGCCCTTATAGATGGGGAGACTTTGCTTTTAGTGAGAGCAGAGGATTACCGTGGTTTTTCTCATTTGACTCTTGCCAGGAGTAAAGATGGTGTTACGGACTGGAATATTGATGAGGCTCCTACTATGGAATATTTCGAAGCGCATCCGGAAGAAAGATGGGGGCTCGAGGACCCTAGAATAGTATGGCTCGAGGATCTTGAAAAATATGCCATTGCCTATGCTTCCTATTCGTCAGTTGGACCTAAAGTTTCTCTCGCTTTAACAAAAGATTTCGAAATAATTGAGAAATTCGGAGCATTACTTTCCCCCGAGGATAAGGATGCTTCTCTTTTTCCTAAGAAGTTCGGAGGTAGATATGTTCTGATTCACCGTCCCATAGTAAGCGGCGAAGCTCATATCTGGATTGCGTTTTCCCCTGATCTAGTTCATTGGGGTGAGCACCGTGTTCTTTTGCACCGAAGAGGTGGGTTATGGGACAGTCAGAGGGTCGGATTGGGGACTCAGCCAATCGAGACTTCAGAGGGTTGGCTTCTTATATATCATGGAGTACGACAGACTGCCGCAGGAGCTCTTTACAGGGTAGGTCTTGCCTTACTCGATCTAGATGCTCCATGGAAAGTCATAAAACGTAGCCAGGAATGGGTTTTTGGTCCGAAGGAACCTTATGAATTCATAGGGGATGTAGCCGGAGTGGTATTTCCTACAGGTGCGGTAATAGATAAGGAAAAAAATGAACTTCGATTATATTATGGGGCCGCGGATTCGACTGTTTGCGTTGCTTTCGCGGATATGAAAGAAATACTCGATTATTTAAAGCGTTGTCCGTGTGAATAAAATGGGGAATATGATAAGGCTGTAAGCGGCCTTTAATCTTGTGATATCATAAAGATACCGACAAGAGCGCAAAAATTGGGAAAGAAATACGCTTTTCTTTTTGTGCCTAAATAAGTTTTCCTTTCTATTTTTATATTTTTTTCTTTACAGTATTCGATAAAATCCGAAAGACTCAAAAAATGAAGGTTTGGTGTGTTGTACCAGGCATAAGGCAAAGAAGGAGTTACAGGCGTCCTGCCTTTTAGAAAAATCTGAAGTCTCGCGCTGTAATGCGCGAAATTAGAAAAACTTATTATTGCCTTTCTTCCTACTCTGAGCGCTTCCTGTATTACTTTATCTGGTTTTTTGACTACTTCTGAAAGACTTTGCTGAAGAACTATATAATCGAACGATTTGTCCTTGTATTCTGATAATCCGTATTCTATATCTTCGTGAAGGACAGAAACACCTTTTTTTACACATTTGTATATTTCTTTTTCGTCGATTTCGATACCCTGGGCTTTTATATCTTTGTCTTTTATTAGGCGTTGGAGAAGTTTACAATCCCCGCAGCCCAAATCGAGTACAGAGGAACCTTTTTTAATATAGTCACAAATTGTTTGAAATTCTATTTCTCTAATATATTGAAGCATTTTTAATCGGCTTGAGCAACTTTTTCTAAGAAATGTTTTACCAATTGAGTTTCTTCTTTAATTTCAAGGAGGAAAGCATCGTGTCCATAAGTAGATTCTATTTCACAAGAGGTAGTGTCGATTCCGGCGACTTTACATGCTTTAACAATTTCTTTTGATTGATATTTTGGGTATAGCCAATCTGATTTGAAAGCTAATACCATAACTTTTGCTTTTACCCCATGCAAAATTTCGGAAAGATTTTTACCTTCCGACGCGTCATAACAGTCTATTGCTTTTGTTATGTAAAGATAAGAATTCGCGTCGAATCTTTCTACAAAACTGCTGCCCCTGTAATGAAGATAATTTTCTATCTCAAAACCTGTATTGAATTTGTGCCTTTCTCCCACGTTTCTAATCCGTCTACCGAATTTTTCCATCATCGATTCATTGCTCATGTACGTTATGTGTCCAACCATTCGTGCGAGCGCGAGTCCTCTTACAGGGTTTTCTTTTCCGTAATAGTCTCCTTCGTTCCATGCGGGGTCGGAAATTATGGATACTCTACCCACTTCATCAAAGGCTATCTGTTGAGGAGAATGTTTGATGGCTGATGCTATTATTATAGCGCTTTTTATTTTATCCGGATGTTTAATTAACCAGGATAGTGCCTGCATTCCACCCATCGAACCGCCGGCGACTGTAAGGAGTTTTTTTATATTTAAACTTTCAAGTAGTTTATTTTGTACATTTACCATGTCGTTTATGCTTATTAAAGGAAAATCTAAACCGTAAGGCTTGTTGTTTTCGGGGTTTATCGAGGAAGGTCCAGTTGTACCGCCGCATCCTCCGAGGACATTAGAACATATAACATAGTATTTATCGGTATCGAAAGCTTTTTCCGGCCCGATCATGCTGTTCCACCAGCCAGGTTTGTTGTCACCTTTGTGATATCCTGCTGCGTGAGCATCGCCGGAGAAGGCGTGAGTTATAAGTATAGCATTTGATTTTTCTTGATTTAATTTACCGTATGTTTCAAAAGCGACAGTTATGGGTCCGAGTTTCTCACCGTTTTCCAGTTCGAATTCATTTGGTGGCTCAGCGAACGTGAAATTTTTAGTCTCGACAATTCCTAAACTTTTATCTTCCATTCTTTTATTGTTTCGCTGTCTTTTTTAAGGCTTGATTTATATCTTCTTTTATATCTTCGATATTTTCCAGTCCAATAGATAAACGAATATAATCCTCGGTTACCCCGGTTGCTTCCTGCTCCTTTTTTGTGAGTTGCTGATGTGTTGTGGAAGCGGGATGGATAACCAGGCTCTTAGCGTCACCGATATTTGCCAGGTGAGAAAGCAATTTTACGGATTCAATAAATTTCTTTCCTGCCGGGAGGCCGCCTTTTATACCGAAACCTACAAGTCCGCCATATTGGCCTTTTAAATATTTTTTTGCGGTTTTGTGGCTCGGATATTCGGGCAGTCCGGGATAGTTTACCCAGCTTACCTGAGAATGCTTTTTTAAAAATTTCGCGACATCAAGCGCGTTTTCACAGTGTCGTTTTACTCGCAGGTGAAGCGTTTCAAGTCCCTGGAGGAACAGAAAAGCGTTGAAAGGACTTAAACATGAGCCGAAATCTCTAAGCATATGACAGCGTATTTTGGTTATAAATGCTATATTCCCTACCCCTTTTACTTTTCCGAAGTCTTTCCAGTAGCTTACTCCATGGTAACTTGGATCCGGGTTGACGAGTTCGGGGAACTTTCCATTGTTCCATTTGAAATTTCCGGAATCCACAATAACGCCGCCGATCGATGTCCCGTGTCCCCCTATCCATTTTGTAGCGGATTGCACGATGATATCCGCTCCGTAATCTATAGGTCTTACTATACCGACACCTACTGTATTATCTACTACCAGAGGTATTCCAGCGTCATGGGCTATTCTTGCTATTTTATCAAAATCCGGAACATCCAGTTTTGGATTTCCTATAGTTTCAGCATATATTATTTTTGTTTTCTTCGTTATTGCTTTTTTGAACTCTTCGGGTTTTGAGGAATCCACAAAGGTTGTTTTTCTTCCCAATTTAGGAAACGAATGATTTAATAATTGATAAGTCCCGCCATATAGATTGTTGCCTGCCACAATTTCATCCCCTAATTCAGTAATCCCTAAAAGAGTAAGTGCCTCCGCGGCCATTCCGGAAGAAACAGCCAGTGCCCCGGTTCCGCCTTCTATATCGGTTATCCTTTTTTCGAAGGCTTCTATAGTTGGGTTCGATATACGGGAATAGATATGTCCTTTTTCTTTTAGAGAAAAAAGGTCCGCCGCGTGTTTTGTATCTCTAAATACAAAAGACGTGGTTTGATAAATAGGTACAGCTCTTGCGCCTACCTCTTTATCGACTTTTTCCTGTCCTGAATGTAAATTTATTGTTTCAAATCTCTTTTTTGACATCGGTTTCCTCCCCTTATTAAATATATATATTAGTTCTTATCGCTCAATTAGCAAGTCCCTACCAAATAAGACTTAATCTCACATAGGACACACGGAGAACACAGAGGTTTATTATTGTTTGTTCTTTTACTATTTGACCATTCGATTATTTGAAAATCTTTCTGTTTAATCATTCAACTTGAATTCGAAGAATTAACTAATTTGGCAACGAATTGCTATAGATTAACCCTGATTAAAAAATACACAAACGTATATAATAGAATTTAAATGGATCTCTATCCTATTTCTTGAGATAGAGATCCCCCTTATTAATGAGTTTTATGTTTTTCGAATTATTGTTCTTTTATTTTCAATTTGTAGTTCAATTCAGTAATTTCTCCGTTATCGTCTAATTTAACTATAAAACCTTTTAAATATCCGGAGGATGTTCCGTTATAAAGTGCCCATTCATTTTTGCCCAGAGATTCCACAATCGGAGCTTTTGCACCTCTAAAGTATAGAGTTACGAGCGCTTTCCCGAAATCCCTTACTTCTTTTTCACTGGTTAGTTTTATTTTTCGTTTTTGAAGCATTTTTATTTCGTTTGTAAGAGACACATCCTTTTCGGGGCTCTTTAGAATGTGAATTTCCTTTTTATCTTCGCTAACAACAGCTTTTTCAAACGGGACATATCCAAGTGTGATTTTTCCATCCACTTTTTTTTCTCTATTAATAAAGAAAATATACCATCCTGGAAAGTACCTGGTTAATGTGGTTTCCATAATTCTTCTGATCTTTATTGTCCCATCTGCGTTTTTAAGTTCTATGCCTTTTTCCTCTAACTTTTTGGATGCAGCTTGTTTGATTTCTCTTATATCTACGGGTTTTTCTTTAGATGTAGTTTTCTCTTTTTTAGGTTTAGGAAGAGGTGAAAATCTATAACCCTTAGGTACCTGGAATAGATTTTCTTCTACAGTTTCTTCTTTAATATTGCTTAGTTCTACTTCTTTGGGATGCCCAAACTCAGTTCTTATTTTAATCGGCCAGTTTAAAGAGTCAGATACCCAGGCGGTTAACAAACTTTTGTCCTTGTCGTAAACTTCTATTTTTTTGCATGTGTAACCATTAATAACTTCAGTACCTTTTTCTCTCGAGGAGTTTTTTTCGAGTGAATAATAAAAAGATTCGAAAGGGTTGTTGGAAAGACTTTTATTACCGGTGTTTAGAACTTCTTCTGCTCTTTTTCGTGCATGTAAAATAATCTTCTGTTTGCCGCTTTCGCGATTAACCAAAATACTTATATCTTCTCCTCTTTCTTTTATATCCATCCGGTACTCGTTTTCTTTGACGAATATCTTTCCTTCTATTTTTTGATTGTTTACTTTTTGAACCATATCTGCTGTGAAGCCTTTTGTGGTAGGGTTTGTAGGACAACCAACGACCATAAGTAGTGTTAATGTTGCAATAAAGCTTTTTATAATTCTTTTATTCATAAATTTTTACTCCTTTTATTTTAGCCTTTGCTACGCATATTAAGAAAATTTGACAGGTTGTCAAGTATAATATATTTTTTATGCGGGGTATAATCTGGAATAAAAATTCTTATATAAGTTGTTTTTAATCTGTATCTTATATAGGAAAAAGTATGAAGTTAATAAAGTAAATAATATTGACAAAACCTGGTTTTTTATTTAAAATATAGGAAATAATTATAAATACAAAAAAAGTGAGAAATCAAGTAAAAAGGAGGGGAAATGAATCTTAATAGATTTATTATTTTCCTGTTACTTATTGTCTTAAGTAAAAGTTTTTTTGCGCAGGGTTGGTTATACACTTCGGGAAATAAAATTTATAAAGAGGACGGTACAGTATTTACCGGCCGCGGAGCAAATGTATTCGATACCAGGTCCTGTAATGCGGCTACGGCTTTTTCTCCAAATGTGGAAGAAGTAAAACGCCGTATAGATGAACTGGTGGATGTTTGGGGTGCTGATTATATGAGACTTTGTCTGGAAAGTTACGAAACACTAGCGGGTTGGCAGGTACACGGGTTGTCGGTTCTCGAGGATACAGTCTACCTTAATGATATTGTTGAGATTATTGAACATATTGGGACTAAAGACAGTGTCTATGTTCTACTTAGTGTGTGGAATGACCCATCTTTAGATGATATGGGCTGGCCTACAGCGGAAACTATAGAAACCTGGAGAGTTCTGGTTCCAAAGCTTGCTCAATATCCTCACGTCTTATTTGGTGTATGTAATGAACCTCAATCCAATTCCGATGGAGCGCTCGATCCGGATGTATGGGAGGCAATGAATAATACGGTTGCCGCTATACGCGTGGAAGAAGAAAATGCAAGTTCACCACAGCAGCATATTATAACTGTACAGGGTACCCGGGACTGGGCAAGATATCTGGGTTATTATGTCGATCATCCTATTACAGCAGGTGGGGGAACAAATATTGCCTACGAGACACACTGTTACGACCATGAAGATAAATTTGCGGAAAGGTTTATAAATCCATCTGAACATATTCCTGTAGTAATCGGTGAATTCGGGCCTGCTCTCATTGGGAGCACTCTTTATATGACTTTAGAAGAATGTCAGTTAATGATGGATGAAGCTGAGTATCTTCAAATCCCTTATACTGCCTGGGCATTCCATCAAAGATGTCCTCCTTGTTTACTGGTTGATTCGGCAGGAAGCGGGCCAGGATTCGGTATGACGATTGTTCCGACCGAGTGGGGTGAGTTAGTAATGGATCAACTGCTCGCGAAAAATTGCCCAACAATAAGGGATTTTGAAGCCAATCCGGACAAAGTTACAAATGATGTGAGTGCCGAAGTAACAATTTCAGCATCAATTACTTATGAGGGTGGTTCGATTACATCGGCTACGCTGGATTTATCAGAGCTGGGTGGCGGTAGTGAAGTATCTATGTCGAACGCAGGGGATATTTATACTGCTGCACATACAATTCCTGCGGGGTTTGAAGCTGGTATTAAAAAAATATACTTAACGGCTATGAATAACATTGGTAATGAAAGGACAAAAAGTATTGAATTGCAGGTTGTTGCTCCGGCTACGGAAGATTTGATAATTTACATCGATAATGAAACACTTATCGAAGCAACCTGGGAATTCCGTGGTACTTTGAGTGAAATATCGAGTGGAGCATATGAAGGTTCAAATCATTATCAGTTTGATTACGAGATTTCAAACTGGTATGCCGGGTTTGGTTTAAATCTTATTAATTGGCAAGGAGATGGGTTTGGCTATGATTTTACGGGATATGATTCTTTGCAATTGGCTTGTAGAATAGATGGTCCCGGAAGTGTGTATATTATCTTAAATGATGCGGATAATGCAACCGGATCAGATGAAGTTTATTTAGATGATATTTCGGATAGCTATCAGAAATTCACGATTCCGTTAAGTTCTTTTACGGGTATGTCTTTAAATGATATTGGTGAAATTACGGTTGGTTTGAGCGGAGTGCAATCGGGTTCCGGAGTTTTTTGTATCGATGATATCAGGCTTAAGCCCCTGGTAAGTGCAGTTGAGAATGACAAAACACGGAAACCTTCTGAATTTAATCTTTGTCAAAATTATCCTAATCCTTTCAATCATATCACTGAAATCAGCTATCATGTACCTTTTGAAAGCAAGGTAAAAATTACGTTATACGATGTATCGGGTAAAAAAGTGAAAATATTAGTAGATGAAACAAAAACCAAAGGAAATTATCGGGTAAAAGTTGACGGAAGTAATTTAGCGAGTGGTATATATTATTACCAGCTTCGAACAGGAAAATATACGTCAGTTAAAAAAATGGCATTAATTAAATAAGGAAGCACAAAAATCCTTTTTTGCTAATTAAGAAATCAACTGATTTGCTACTTTCTATGCGATAGATTCATTTTATATATTGTTATAGAATACTTTTTAATTAGCAAACTGTTTAGATCTATATTAACATTTTTTTTGATTATATTTATCTCAGGTTTTCCCCCGGGTTCATTATATGCTGCAGGATTGGGATGATGTATCTCCCACTTTGTTGCTTCCGATTTATTCCCGACCTCCGGAAGATTTATATTTAATTTTTGATCACTTTCAGTGGGATTAACTATTGAAATGGTTATTGAATCCATGTTTTTTGTTAAAGCTGCCGAGATATCCAAATCGCCCGCGTTATCCGATATTTCGACGGGGATAGAGCCAAAAGCGTTTCTGTATAATTTCAAAACCAAACCGGTCGCGGCAAAAGTTGAAGTAGTATCGTTCGTTTTTATAGCACCGATAACATTTACGGTTTGAGCATAGTTAGCCATATATATGATATCGCTATTTCTATAGTATTCATGAAAAGCTCTGGCGATACCGATAGCATCTCTCGTATGGTAACGAACTCCCAATTCGCCGTAAATATAATCACCGTACCAGTAATTCCATTCATCCATTGCTATATCTATGTCTTTCTCCGCTAATCCTTTTATTTCTTTCCTGTATTCTCTGTGCGCGGCTGCCTTTCCCCGTATAGCATCTGCTAACTGCGACGAGTGTTCGGTTACATTTACTTTTTCTTTCATATAGATATGTTCGCTGATAAGGCTCATATAATCGGAACTGTTTCCCAGCATTTTTTGGCTCCACTCTCCTACCTCACCCACAGCGATAGGTTTGATATTGTTATCTACTTTCCTCATAGCCTTTACGGCCTCATTATGTTTTTGTGTATATTTCTCGATAGGCATATGTCCCAACTGCCAATTCCCGTACATCTCATTCCCAACTGCCCACCATTTAACATTATAGGCTTTAGGATGACTGTTTTTTGCCCGCAGTTTTCCCATGGGAGTAGTTATAGAACCATTGCAATACTCGACTTCTTCCGCGACTTCTTCAATTGTGCCCAGACCGGTATTTACAGCAATGAATGGCTCCGCGTCTATCATTTCCATTAATTCCATATACTCATGTATACCAACATCATTGGATTCTACGCCTTGCCAGGCAGGATTTTTTCGAGGCGGGCGTTTATCGCGCCGCTCCCCGATACCGTCTCTCCAGTTGTATCCGCTTACAAAATTCCCCCCCGGCCAGCGATAAACAGGCGCGTTCAGTTCTTTTAATAGACTAACTACATCTTTTCTCCATCCTTTGATGTTATCCGCGGGCATCAGTGAAATAGTTCCGATTTTAAATTTTCCTTTATTTTTAGTGAATATCTCTATCTCTACATCCCCGCACGATGCAGGAGCAACAAATTCCAGAGGATATTCTTTATATTCCGAAGATAAATTTTTAATCTCCTTAGATAATATTTTACCTTTTTTCATGACAAGACTTACCGTTATAGGCTCAGCTTTTTTCTCTCCGGCAAGAATTATTCTGCCCACGTATTTCTGACCTTTTTTTAAAGTTAACCACGACTGTTTAACACCTTTTTTTAAATTGCTTTTATTCCCATGGATAACCGGAGAATGCTCCCCCATATATGGATTAGCAGAATCCATTGTGACTGTTCCTTCCGGACCCATTACCTGCCAGGGCGAAGCGTTTAGATATTTATAATAGTCTGTATCCCAGTAAGGTTCATTCCTGTAAGCCCAGGGATCGAATTTGTCTTTAATTTCGTAATAAAATTTGCGGTCTTCAATCATCTCAGCCCATAAGCCGCCGTATATACATTTCCCCAGATGTTCGATGAATTGACCGTAGATGTATTCAGAGATTGGCTCGCCTCTTTTTTCTGTATTTATTTTAATAGAGGCTTCCGCGGATAAAACTAACGGCAGCAAAAAGATTATTGAAATGCAAATGAGTAAAAAAGATTTCTTATTCATATTCACTCCTTTTAAATTAAATTTATTTTTTTCATATAGAAAAATCGTTATCGTATCTGAAAAGTAAGTAAATCGAGTTATATTGTCAAGTATTTATTATCTCTGTATCCTATGTGGTTTAGCTTCAAGAAAATGAGTCGATGGGTGTATGGGTTAACTGTTTTTTTTACTCATTTACACATTTACTCATATACTGATCTATATGGTTAGAATTTGGGTATGGTGGGGGTTAGTGTCTTTCCCCGAAAATCAACGAACCAATCCTTACCATATTCGAGCCTTCATCCATTGCCACCCTATAAGAATTGCTCATTCCCATCGATAAAATTTCCATTTTTGAATTGATTGTTGTTACATCTTTGAGTTTTTCGAATATTTTTCGCGTTTGAGTAAAATATTTTCGCGCCTTTTTAGGGTTGCCCTCCGCGGGACCCATTGTCATAAGTCCTCTGATCTCTATATGTTTCAACTCTTCCATTGTAATTAAAGCTTTTTTGATTTCCTTTATAACAGGCATAAAACCTGTTTTTGCTTTTTCTTTGCCGCTGTTTATTTCCAGGAGAATGGGCATAAATATTTTCCCGGCATTTTCGACCCGCTTATCGATATCTACTGCTTTCTCTACAGAATCTACCGTCTGTATTAAATCGAAAATTCGAAGGGCTTTATTTATTTTGTTGCTTTGGAGATGACCTATAAGGTGCCATTTTAATTTAATAGACATATCTCCCAATTCTTCATATTTTTCGGTAGCCTCCGGATATACATAATTTTCCCCAATATATTCAGCTCCTGCTTCTATAATTTCTCTTATTTCGTTTATACTTCTTGTCTTTGTGGCAACAACTATGTTTACATCATCTTTTATTGAGTCGCGTAATTTTTTGTAATTATCACTTATTTTTCCCATTTGTTATATCCCTTTTAAAACTCCTAAGGAAAAATTTATTTTTCCCG